>JBPCXM010000193.1:0-4890 GCA_051008535.1 Pseudomonadales bacterium
CACATGGAGGATGACATCACAGGCGTCCCTTATTGGGTGATTACGCGCCGTGAGGAGTTGGATTTTGTCGAGCGCAATCAGGAGATTTTCTCCTCCCAGGCGCGCTCCGCCATGCCGATGGAAGAACCACAGGAAATGGTCGATGGGATCAGCGCCAAGATGTTGATCAATATGGACGAACCGCGGCATATGAAAATGCGCCGCGTGGTACGCGATGCCTTCACCCCGAAAGCGGTCGCCCAGCACCTGCCGTTTCTTGAGGAGCATGCAAAACAAGTGGTTGACGCGGTAGCGCACAAGGGCGAATGCGAATTCGTCACTGAAGTCGCCGCCGAGCTACCGTTGTTCACCATTCTGTATTTGCTGGATGTGCCAGCCGAGGATCGGCAAAAGATTTTTGAGTGGACCAATACCATGTTTTTCGCCGACGACCCGGATGTCTCCGAAGGTAAGGAAGCAGCCGAAGCAGCCGCAGCCAAAGTGATGGAGTACGCCTACAACCTGAAAGTGCAATACCAGGGCGAACCCAAGGATACCGTCACGGGCGCTTTGCTCAAGGGCGAAATTGACGGCGAGCCGCTCGGCGATGAAGAATTTGCGTGGATGTTTCTGATGGCGATAACAGCCGGCAACGAGAGCACCCGCACCGCTATTTCTCAGGGTATGCGCTTGTTGCTGGAGCACCCAGACCAATTGGAATGGTTACGCGATAACCCGGACCAGATTCCCAATGCGGTCGATGAGATGCTGCGCTATAACACCGCATTTGTCTGCATGCGGCGTACCGCACTGGAGGATATAGAACTTGGTGGCCAGCAGATAAAAAAAGGCGATAAAGTTTTGCTGCACTACCATACCGTCAATCACGACGAAAACGTTTTCGGTGAAGATGCCATGGTATTTGATATCACCCGCGCTCAGCGTCACGAGAATCTGGCGCGAGACCTGCGTTCCTTTGGTACCGGATTGCATTTCTGTTTGGGCACGCATCTGGCCAAGCAGGAAATGCGCATCATGTTTGAGCAGATATTACCGCGCATGCGTAACCCTGAGTTCAGCGGCCCTGTTAAATATATGCGTTCCTATTTCATCAATAGCATCAGGGAAATGCCGATCCGGTTTACACCGGAAGCCCATTCCTAGTACCGCTTGCTTGAACCAGACTGCTATTTACTCAGTTTGTAAAAACGTACCGCCATAAGTCGAACAAATTCGTCGGCGAACAACTCGGCGGTGACAGCGTTGCTAGTATGTGCGCTGAAGCAACCCACAAATGCACTATTTAGAGATGACACCATGTCTCAACTTTCCTATCGCACCTGCCATTTGTGCGAAACAATGTGCGGTATCGAAGTTGAGCACGACGGCAAGAATATTCTTGCCATTCGTGGTGATAAAAACGATGTGCTGAGCAAAGGCAATATCTGCCCTAAAGCGACCGGTCTGCAGGATATTCACACCGATCCCAACCGTTTGCGCAAGCCACTGAAGCGAGTACGCAAAAATCCCAACATGAAAAGCTTCGACGATGAGTGGGCCGAAGTTGAATGGGAAGAAGCTTTTGAGTATGCGTCAGATAAACTGGCTGCTATCCAAAAGAAGTATGGCCTGGATGCCGTCGCCTCTTATGCCGGTCGTAGCACGGCGCACAATATCGGTTGCCTGTTAATGGTAGACCCAGTGCGTAAAGTCGTCGGATCAAAGAACATATACACCGGCTCTACTGTCGACCAGATGCCGCATAACTTCGTTTGGCACCATATGTTGGGCCACCAGTTTTTTGGCACGGTACCGGACATCAATCGCACTAACTACTATTTGATGTTGGGTACCAACCCGAAAATATCCAATGGCGCAATGATGTCTACCGGCGCCAACACCTACAAAAAGCTTAATGAGATTCGCCAGCGTGGCGGTAAAACCGTGTTGATTGATCCGCGCCGCAACGAATCGGTTAAATACATGGATGAACATCATTTTATCCAGCCTAATACCGATGCCTTGTTCCTGATTGGTGTGATTCAAACTATCTTTGACAAGGGGTTGGCGACACCGGGTCGACTTAAGGACGATATCCTCGGTTGGGAAAAGATAGAACCAATGGCGGCTCAGTTTGATATGGATCGCATTGCCGAAATGACCGGTATAAAGCGTGAGGATATTGAACGCATCGCAGTAGAATTTGCCAACGCCGATAAGGCCATCTGTTATGGCCGTACCGGTGTATCGATGGTTGAGTTCGGCGGCCTGTGCCAGTGGCTGATGCAGGTAGTGAATATTATTACCGGCAATATGGATGAAGAAGGTGGCATGATGTTCCCGCTGACAGCGGTGGACTCGCTGAGCATGTCCAATTCTACCTGGGACCGTTATCGTTCCCGCGTCAGTGGTAGGCCGGAGTTCTCGGATGAATTGCCGATGGTAGTATTGCCGGAAGAAATCCTCACACCCGGAGAAGGGCAAGTGCGTGGCTTAATCGCCATCGCCGGTAATATGGTGTTGTCCATGGCGGATGGCCATAAGTCGGAAGAGGCGTTACAGCATTTGGACTTTATGGTTTCGGTTGATTTTTATTTAAACGAAACCACTCGATTTGCCGATATTATTCTGCCAACGAACAGCCCCTTTGAGAGAAGCCATTGCGATCTGTTTTATCACTTGTACGACACGATTAATTGGTACAAGTACTCGCCGCCCATGTTTGAGCCGGAAAAGCCGGCGTATACCGACTGGGACATACTGATGCAATTATTGAAGCGGTTGGCCCTCAAGCGGGTCGAAAACCCGGTCAAAAAGGCCGTGTATGCTGGTGTTTGGAACCTGGCCGACAAAATCCTCAGTGTAGAAACGGTACTGGCGCTTGGCATTCGTTTCGGTCCGTACGGCAAGGGGCTGAATCCCTTCAAGAAAGATGCACTGAGTTTGCAGAAGCTGATCGATAATCCACACGGCGTGTTTCTTAGTGAATTGGAAAAATGCCTGCCCGAGCGACTATTCACCGAGGACAAAAAAATCCACATCGCGCCGCAGGTGTTGTTGGATGATATCCCTCGGCTGCATGCGCGCTTTGTTGAAGGTGGTGAGGAAGCCCTGCAAAAAGGTTCCGAGTTTGATCTAAAGATTATCAGTCGTTTGACCAACCGCACTTTGGGTTGGATGCACCACAGTTATCGCTTGGTCAAAGGCAAGAATCCGGTGGTGTTGCTAATGCATCCCGACGATGCCGCAGCGCGTGGCATTGGCGGAGCAAACCTGGTCAAAGTGACCTCGCGGCGCGCCAGCGTAGAGTTGGCGGTGGAACTAACCGAAGACGTGATGCCCGGTGTCGTTTGCATGCCGCATTTGTGGGGCCATAACCGTCCAGGTACTAGGCAGTCAGTAGCCAATGCGACACCCGGCGTGAGTATGAATGATCTAACCGATATCTCCGTTATCGATGAATTGACCGGCAACGCGGTTGTTAACGGCGTACCAGTAATGGTCGAGCTGGTAGACCAATCTGCGGATAGTGAAGATATGCATCCCGATGAGTGTGTTGAAGAGTTTGTGGCGTAACCGTTGTAGTGTTGTCGCGAAACCAATGCCCACCATTGATCAACCGCAACATCCATTTCTCAACGACTCGTAGCAGTGTTTAGTTTTGCATCTAATCACGCATTGTCGGCGGGATGGGGGTTGGTGTTAACGCGATTGTTGCGACGCTAAAAAATCGCTGGGTGCAGTTGGCGGCTATCGCATTCAGTGCAGTTCTTGCAGATTTCCTGCTTGCGTCTCGGCATCTGCCTTGGCGACCACTGGCTATTGATGAGCCGGCAGGATTCGCAACAGGGTTCAAACTCTCGTTACTGAATTATGCGCCAAGAGGTTGGTGTAGCGGCTTGGTCGAGCGCTCAGATTTGCTGCGAGTGACGCGACTTGACGCCCAAAGACTTGACAGGGGTTGCGGCTGGAAGGCGGCGTATCAGTTGCAACATAGCGGCGTGGTAAGTTTTCGTGGCAAGCAAACATTGCCGATGCAATGCGCACTCACAGCGGCAAGTCATATATGGCTTGCCAGTATTAACCGGCTTGCGCAAGAACATCTGGGTGCTGATGTTGCACGCGTACATCATGCTGGAACGTATTCATGCCGGCGCATGTATAACCGCAGTAGCGGACCCATGAGCGAACACGCGTACGCCAATGCCTGGGACGTGACAGGTTTTGAGTTGACAGATGGCCGCGTTATTTCGGTTAAAAAACACTGGCGGCAGCGCGGTAGTAAACGGGATTTTCTCCATGCCGCGCGCGACAGTGCCTGTGGGCTCTACAATGTGGTACTAAGTCCAGATTACAACGCCGCCCACCATGATCACTTGCACCTGGATATGGGGCATGGATTTAGTTGTCGATAATAGAGAAACAGCTCTCAGGTCGCACAGCACTACCCTCCGCGAGCCCGCTCCCTGGCAGCCGTCATCTGATCAAGGTAAGTCAACATCTCCATGGTATTGGTTTCAGGGGCGATAATCCGCGCTTTATACACTTCGAAAATTAACTGTTGAACGTCGGCGTTGTTGGGTCGAGCGTAGAACAACCAATCAGCCAAATGAGAGGCGAGGCGAATATCCTGACCGATCAGGCCACGCGCGTATTCGATGATGGTGGGCATGTCTCCACCCGCCAGGTCGATGATCATATCACCCTGGTCTTGCATGGAGGCGGGGGTCCAGTGGGAGGGGATATCATCCCACCAGCCGGTGTACTTCTTGATGACCATCTTGGAGATGTCATTGGGAGTAACGTACTGCACGTTTAGAGTAGGATGGTTCGCCAGCTGTTCGGGGAGTTCGACCGAGGCGAAAATCTCGTCCTTACGCTGGCCGGCATTTAGTCCCTCGATGGTGTGGT
>JBPCXM010000194.1:0-5183 GCA_051008535.1 Pseudomonadales bacterium
ATGGCTACCTGGAGCGTTATGACCCCGACTGGGAATCAGGCCAAGCGCCCCACGAACTGGGCCGGGCGCCGATAGGCCGTATCAGTATCGCCAACTGCGATTCCGAGTCATCCGCGTCTGTTCAGGGGGCATTTGAAGCTGCCTTTCGAGCTGTTGCGGAACTTACTTAAAGTCTATTTGAGATCCTGCGTGACAAGAAGCCTCGGCTGCCCCAGTAAGGAATTCCCACCGCTACAGTGGATGTGCTGACCCGTCTCAAAGAACTCGGGGTGCAGCATCAGACACACCATGCCAGCAATATCTTCGGGCTTGGAAATTCGTCCCAAAGGCGTCAACTCTTTGTAGAGGCCAACAAATTCCTCGAAGTCGTTGCCACGCTGCTCAATGCCTTTGCGCAGCATCTCCGTATCGTTAATGGATGGGATAATGGAATTGATACGTAGTCTCTTCTGCTGATATTCAACCGCTGCAGCCTCTACAAATCTTTCAGCTGCCGCCTTCGCACAGGCATACGCCGACATTCCGGTTGAAACATCATAGGCCACCAGTGACGATGTGGTGACAATAGCCCCACCCTCCTCCATCTCATCGGCCACAGCTTTGATGAACCAGAATGTACCGAAGTAATTCACCTCGGTCATCAACAGGAGATGCTCTTCGGTCTCCTCCGCTATGGGGCCACGGGTTGCGAGACCCGCGTGATTCACCGCGAGATCAATCTGGCCATAATGCTCCAGGGTGAAATTGACCAGATCGATGCTCGCCTGTTTCGAGGTGATGTCCGCCTCAAAGGCCAGGCCATCGATATCCTGCGCCAGTTCCTTTAATGGCTGGTCACCGAGTCCCGACACAACAACCCTGGCACCCTCACGGCGCAACCGACGCGCCGTCGCGGCACCCATTCCTCCAGGTGTTGATGCCCCCATGACAATGGCGACTTTATCTATAAATACACCCATAGCGAACTCCGATAGTATCCAGTGCCCGAACTGGTAGGCGCAACTTACCTGCCTTTCCAACTCGGCAGACGTTTTTCTGCGAAAGCGGCTGCCCCCTCAATGGCATCTTCACTGGCAAACACCGGATCGAGATACTCGCTTTGCTTCCTGGCCGCTTCATCAAGGGTCCAGTCCTGTGCCTGGCTCACTACCTCTCTACTGGCGGCAACGGCGAGAGGGCCATTCGCTGCAATTTTCGCCGCCATCTCCTGCGCTGCCGCCAGAGCGGATCCGCTCTCAACAACACCATTGATCAGGCCCAGTTCATAGGCGCGCTGTGCGGTAATAAAATCACCCGTCAAGGCCAGCTCCATGGCGACTCTCTCTGGAATCTGCCGAGGTAGCCTATAAAGGCCACCCGCTCCGGCAGCCAAACCGCGCTTCACTTCAGGTATACCGAATTTCGCGTCATCGGCAGCGACAATCATGTCACAGCTGATGGCCATCTCCATACCACCCGCCAGTGCATAGCCTTCTACAGCCGCGATAACTGGTTTCATTACGCGATACTCGGTCAGGCCGGCAAAACCGCGCCCCTCGATATAAGGGGTCTCGCCACTGACAAAGCCCTTTAAGTCCATACCAGAACAAAAAGTATCGCCCGCGCCTGTAAGCACTGCAATCCGTAGTTCCGGGTTAGACTCCAATTCATCTATTGCCGCGGCTACGCCATCGGCAAGTGCCTTGTTTGCGGCGTTCCTTGCACCGGGCCGGTTGAGCACTATGGTCAATATACCCCTATCTATTTCGGTAAGAACTTCTCTTTCAGACACAGTATTCCCTCCTATGATCAAGCCCCTGTACGACTCAAGTATATTATACTTTACAACAGTGTATACTATAATAAGTCGATATTGAAGACAGGACAGGAATGGACGAGCATACTCACCGGAAACCCGCGACTAGAGCACCGCCATGAACATAGCGCCTAAGTGCTGCAATTAACTTATCATATGTGTATATTATGTTTCGTGACATTCAGTCTTTCCAGTCTTTCTCGCCAACGGCGAGTTAAAGGGCCATAAAAGCACCATGCACCACAGACTACCCTTCACAATCATCCTGTATCTACTGCTTGCTTCCATGCCTGCCTCCTCAGAATCGTCCACTGAAAGCGATATCTACTTTAATCACCTGAAGTACGAGTACGGCAATCGCGCGCGCACATTCATCGGCATGGGCGTTGCCGCAGAAGCTTCAAAGTATTCAGAGCGTGGCTCATTTTTCCAAGCCTATTATGAACTTGAAAAGCTCAATCAGAAAATTTACGGGCACACGAAAGAAGAACTGGGAGTTGACTACCAGGTGAACTGGATTGTTCGTACGGGACTGAAGATGGTGGCCTACATTGGCTGGCGCCTCCTCAATCCCCAGTGGTTCGTGGATATCGTCATTCCCTACCTCCCTAAGCTGGAGGAAATGCAGTCCCTTTCAGACCCGAAACACCACCTGTTCTTCGACTATGTCGTCGCCCAGGAAGAGGTTCAACTGACTGCCAGCCAGGCCGTAGTCGACGGAGATTGGCAGGACGGTGCCGATGTAATACTGGCATTCTTGCCCCATGCAAGTAAGGTACTTGCCCAGCTATCAGCCCCGCCTGACTGAGCAGAGCCACGAAGATAACACCTGAAACCAGTTGGCTGTCGCCGATAGCTGCCGTTGTCGCAATCCTGACTGCGGTGTTAAGCCGTCGACCCATAGAATCACTCCTGGCTGGCGTGTTCGCCGCCCTGCTCGCAGGAATCGGCCTGACATTCATCGCGGCCATGTGAATCGAGCCAGGAAAGTCAGGTGACTGGGGCATTACGCCCAACGTCATTCGACCTTGCCATAATCCGCATTGATGATAATAAGTTCCCGGTATTTTTCCGGCATCTCCCAGTGGCCCTTGTATCCCCTGGGCAAGACCAGGGATTCGCCCTGTTTGAATTCATAGCGCCCTCCCGAATCTGGAGTAAGTATGAGGCGTCCCTCGAGAACCTGGATGAACTCGTCATAGGGCAATCCATCGATGTAGACCTTGCCTGGCTCGGCTTCATATACAGACACCATGATCTTACCGGTGTGGAAATTATGCACACCAAATGGCGCCGGTTCTTCTCCGTCTTCCCGCGATACACCCTCTTCGTCAAACTCCGACGGATCACCGGCGCTGAGGCCCTCCCCGTCGAGGAAACTTTGCTCAACGGCAATTGGAAGTACTGAGGCTGCATCTGCCGAAGATTCTTCGCCCGTAACGCCTCCTCCCGAAAACAGTAGAACGGTTACCAGAATTGTGGTGCGCGGTAAATATCGCACAACTTTTCTCCAAATTAATCAGGCATATCGATGAAGCTGCTGAACGCTCTATACAGACTCCGACTTAGCCTCTTCGTAGGCATCCCAGGCATTACCCCGACAATAGGAAGCTACACTGGTTCATAGTGCTTTATTCATCGTGATGGTTTGCCAGTTAGTGTATTCCATCAGCCCGTGAAGAGAATTCTCACAGCCCAGTCCAGATTGTTTATGTCCGCCAAAAGCCTGGAACGGCGAATACTGGTGAACCTCGTTGAGCCATACGGTGCCGGCCTCCAGTTGACTGCCGATCCGTTCAACTGCTTCCAGGTCCTTGCCCCACACCGAAGCGCCCAGGCCATAGATGGTATCGTTGGCGCGAGCAATCACGTCGGCCTCGTCAGACCACTTGAGCAATGGCAGTATTGGGCCGAAGGGTTCCTCCCGGACGATGCGTGAGTCCTCGGGTGGGTTGTCAATGAGGGTGACCGGTACAAACCAACCCGACGCGTTTTCGTCGATGCCGCCACCAATGGCAAATTGATAGCCATTGCTGTGGCAATCGGCGAAATAGTCCTGGACCTTGCCGTATTGCATCGAATTCTGAATCGGACCAAGGTCAGTGTCCGTCTCAGTTCCATCGCCGACCTTGATGTTTGATTCAATGAATTCCACCAATGCATCTCGCACCTCGTCATACACATCCTCGTGGATGTAAAGCCGCTTGGTGGAGTTGCAGAACTGGGCGTTATTCTGGAAAGCAGCCCAGAACAACTGAGGGGCAATAGCCTTGGCATCTACATCCGGGAGTACGATCGCCGGATCATTACCGCCGAGTTCCAGGGTCACGCGCTTGATAGTGTCCGCCGCCGAGCGCATCACATGCCGACCGGTTTCGGTGGAGCCCGTAAAGGCCACCTTGTTGATATCCGGGTGGCTGGTGATCCACTTTCCCAGGTCGTCATCGCCGCTGACCGCATTGAGTACACCGGGTGGGAACGCCTGTTGTGCGAGCTCTATCATCTTGAGATCACAAAGAGGAGTATAGGGCGAAGGCTTCAGCACCACGGTGCATCCTGCCATCACCGCCGGTGCAATCTTCCAGATAGCCAATAGGATCGGAAAATTCCAGGGTACGATAGCACCGACAACGCCCACGGGTGTATACCGTGTGATAACGCGGCGTTCTTCAGTCTCTTCCACCTGCTCATCTGGCAATCGCTGGGTCGCGATCGCCCGCAGCCAGGTGACGGACCCAAACACTTCCCATTCGGCGCCGGCTCTGGGCTTACCCTGCTCCGCCGTGAGCAGCGCCATAAACGCCTCCGCGTGCTCTTCGAGCAAATCGGCAAAGCGCTCCAGCGCGGCCTGCCTCTCGTCGACCGGCGTCTGACTCCATCCGGCAAAGGCCTGCCGCGCGGCGGCAACCGTGGCATCCAACTGCGCTTTCGATGCATCCGGCACCTGGGCAAAAACAGACCGGGTCGCCGGGTTGTAGAATGGCTGGGTATGCTCGGTGGCGACAGCCTCGCCATTGATGCTCATTACAAAATCGGTATCTACTTTCATGTCAGCCTCGCTAATCTCGTGTATTAATCCAGTGTTTTCAGTTCTCGGCGCATGACTTTGCCGGTACTGGTTTTGGGTAAGTCGTCAACGAACTGCACGGCACGTGGCACCTTGTAGGCGGCCAACTGCTCGCGGCAGTAGCCGATAATGTCATCGGCATCCGGGGTTGTGCCGGTCTTGGGGACAATATAGGCCTTGGCCAGCTCGCCTTTATCTTCATCCGGGATACTGCCGACCGCCACCAGGGCGACATCGGGATGGCCGGCCACGACGCGTTCAATCTCGGCGGGATAGACGTTGAAACCGGCGGTGAGAATCATGTCCTTCTTGCGATCGACG
>JBPCXM010000195.1:0-7609 GCA_051008535.1 Pseudomonadales bacterium
CGATGCCATACTGCTGTTTCATCAGTTTGTTGACGAAGCGCCAGCCAATAGTGGTGTCCTCTATAGAATTCGCGCGACTAAAAGCAGCAGTCGCCTTGGGCATCACGAACGGCGCCCGGGACATGGATTCCACGCCGCCGGCGAGCATAAGCTCGGTTTCTCCGCATTTGATCGCCCGCGCGGCAATACCCGTGGCATCCATGCCCGAGCCGCACAAACGGTTGACAGTCGTGGCGGGCACATCAACGGGCAGGCCTGCCAATAAAGCGCTCATGCGCGCCACGTTTCGGTTGTCTTCGCCTGCCTGGTTGGCACAGCCGAAGATCAGATCATCAACTTGCGTCCAATCGACTTCGGGGTTGCGCTCCATCAATGCCTTGAGAGGCACCGCACCCAGATCGTCCGGCCTGACACTAGCCAAAGACCCGCCGTAGCGGCCGAAGGCAGTGCGTACGGCATCACATATAAAGGCGTCTTTCATCGTCTATCTCTCCACGTGTTGGTATTTAAAATTGAATCGGTTGACTGGCTAACGTCATTCTACCTTGTGTCGAGCGCCCCCCCTTGAAGGTAAGCACTGGGGTGAAGATGGAAGTGCTTGCTTTATCGGCCCTTCATCCCAACCCCCGAGGGTACGACTCCATGGACGAGGGAGGTAGAACGAAGACCAAGTCCAGAGTCGATCGATTCACCTCAAGCTGGCAAATCGACTCTGATCCGAATAGTACTTACTTAGGTTTCAAGACCGGGCTAAACTGAGTGAAAATTTCCGGGACACGCCGTGAATACATCCCTGTAGGCTCTTCTCCAGCGTCCCTGCTGGAGAAGGTCCCGCAAATTCTCCCTCAATTCAGCCCTCTGCAGGTACGATCGAGCTTAAGTAAGTACCATTCGACTCTGGCCCCCTTTTATTTCAATCGTCGTTCTTACGTTCGACCAGCGTCAAGATACTATAAAGCGCCACTGGATCGTCGTTTTGGTTGGTGACTTCAACATCCCAGACCACAACGCCGTTGGGTTTTTCTTCGGGGTCACGCTTATCTTTCTTGATCTTTCGCTTTACGGTCAAACGTACTTGTATGGTGTCACCGAAACCGACCGGCTCGACAAAGCGCAGGTTTTCCATCCCATAGTTGGCGATCACCGGGCCAGGCGCCGGATCGACGAACATGCCTGCCGCGGCGGAAATGATGAGATAACCGTGCGCCACGCGCTTGCCAAAAAAAGAATCCTTGGCGGCGGTCTCATCGAGATGCGCGTAAAAGTGGTCGCCGCTGAGGCAGGCGAAGTTCACCACATCCGCCTCACTCAGGGTGCGGCGATGAGTAATTAATGTATCGCCAATTTCCAGCTCTTCGAAGTACTTACGAAATGGGTGCACGACGTCCTGCTTCGTTTGCGCGCCCGGTACGTACTCATTTGTGATGTGCATCAGTGTCGTTGGCGAACCCTGGATAGCGGTGCGCTGCATATAGTGTTTGACTGCACGTAACCCACCCAGCTCTTCACCGCCCCCGGCACGTCCTGGTCCACCGTGAACCAGCTGCGGCATGGGCGAACCATGACCGGTGGATTCCCTGGCACAATCGCTGTTAAGCACTAACATGCGACCATGATAAGCGGCAGTATTCAAAATAATCTGCTTCGCCTCCTGGTCATCGGCCGTGACGATCGACCCCACGAGGCTGCCCTTGCCCAACTTGGAGATTTCGATCGCCTCCTCAATAGAATCGTAAGGCATCAGCGTGCTAACGGGTCCGAAGGCCTCGACCGCATGGGCTGAGGTCGCGCTGATTGGGTTATCGCACAGCAACAACGTTTTAGGGAAAAACGCACCCGCTTCGGCGTCAGCGCCGACAACTTCGAAGTCTTTAGTGCCGCCATGAATAATTTCGCAAGTTTCGCTAAGCAGACCTACGTTTTCCCAAACGTCGGCAACCTGGTCTCTACCGACCAACGAGCCCATGCGTACTCCCTCCACCGAAGGATCACCCAGCGTGATCTTGTCCAGCCGCGCCGCCAGGGCCTGGGCAACTGCATCTACCTGGCTACGGGGCACAATGGTACGTCGGATGGCGGTACATTTCTGACCCGCCTTGACCGTCATCTCTTTAGCGACTTCCTTGATAAACAGATCGAATTCTGGCGCATCCGGCGAAACATTCGCACCCAGAATGGAGCAGTTCAGTGAATCTGCCTCCATCGTGAATGGAACGGAGTTCGCCACGATATTCGGATGAGTGCGCAGCTTTCTACCTGTCACCGCAGACCCGGTAAAGGTCACCACGTCCTGTTCGTTCAGATGATCGAAGGTATCACCGAGGCTTCCGGAAACGAGTTGGATGCTGCCCTCGGGGAATATATTGGACGCTATCATATCCTGTACCATAGCTTCAGTCAGAAAGCAGGACACGCTGGCGGGTTTGATCACTACCGGCATCCCCGCTGCCAGACTCGGTGCGATTTTCTCCAGCATCCCCCAGCACGGAAAATTGAAAGCATTGATATGTACCGCAACACCCTCCTTGGGAACCAATATATGCTGCCCGAGAAAGGTGCCCTTCGACGAAAGGCCTTCCGGGTCGCCCTCTACCAGGTAGGTTTCGTTAGGCAACTCGCGACGTACTAATCCTGAATAGGTAAACAAGGTACCGGCGCCCCCCTCGATATCGACCCAGCTGTCCGCGGTGGTCGCGCCTGTCCAGGACGAGACCTCATATAAGCGGTCCTTCTTTTCTATCAGATGTTTACCCAATGCTTTTAATCGGTTAGCACGATCATGAAAACTCAGTTTGCGCAAACCGGGACCGCCGACCGTGCGGGCATAGTTGAGCATGTCCTTGAAGTCGATACCTTCGCTGGTCACCAACCCTACGCTGTTGCCATTGACAGCATTAAAAACCTCGGCACCCGAACCCTGACCTATGAACCACTCTCCATTGACATAACTCTTGATTTTTCCTGACATGAGCAACACCCTCGCACTAATTCAAACCGGTTCTAAAGGAAGAAACTTGTTAATTCCGGATGATATAAAAAGACGCTTTATGGCTCTTCAACAGACTCGCTTTACTGTTTTAATACTTCACGAGCGGGCCGCTTTTCTGTGAATCCAGGCAAAACAATAGCTAACACTCTCCTTTTACACGGCGGTAGCCAACCAAGCAACACAATTTATGATACAGATATATTTATTTTAGTCAATATTTTGTGTGATATATTTCCCGGTATATGATATGCTTTTGTGCTTTCCTGGTTTAAGAATTCAGCTGGCAGTGCTGCTGTTTACCCGATACTAATTACAAATTGCATGCAGCTATGTTTCAAGCGGCTGTTTTTATGAGTGTTTTGATGATCTTATTCGCTGTATGGTGATAACAGCCGGTTGACGTAGCACGAATAGCCGCGTAACAAAGCAGACAGAGCGGGCAGATAGTAACTGATACGGCTAGATAACAACGAAACTGCCATGATGGTTTGTAGCGAGAATCTAACAATTAAGGCGCAACAATCGTCCCATGGAGTTCTTTGCAATAAAATGAGGCGATTCGCATTGTAGCGCCACAGATCAGGCAAGAGTACAAAGAGGTAATGATACAATTGTGGCCGTTTTATAGTTTTTGTGTAATACGATTGCTTGCGCACGAGCCTTGCACATTTGGCAGCGCACTAACTGAATATTTTTCGCGCGACGCAGGCGCTCTGGCGTTAGATTTTCATAAAGCGTCAAAATCAATTCCTTAAAAAGCGAGACCTGATGATGAAAAAACAGCATAACTTCGAACCATTACACAGTATTGAAACTGCAAGTCAGGATGAGCTCCAGGCATTGCAGCTCGAACGCATGAAGCAAAGCCTGCAGCGCGCTTACGACAAGGTCCCCTTCTATCAAAAAAGTTTTGATGAAAAGGGCGTGCATCCGGATGACCTCAAAGAATTGAGCGATTTGACCAAGTTCCCCTTCACTGTAAAGAACGATCTGAGGGATAACTATCCCTTCGGACTGTTCGCTACATCTATGGAAGACGTCGTGCGCATTCATGCTTCGAGCGGCACTACGGGACAACCGACTGTAGTGGGGTATACCCAGAACGATATTGATACCTGGGCAGATGTAGTTGCTCGCTCAATCCGTGCCGCCGGTGGAGATCGGACTGATACAGTGCACGTTGCTTACGGCTATGGCCTGTTTACCGGTGGATTGGGCGCACACTATGGCGCAGAACGTCTGGGTTGCGCGGTGGTTCCCATGTCCGGCGGGCAAACCCAGAAGCAGGTGCAACTACTGCGGGATTTCCAAGCCAACATCATGATGGTAACCCCCTCCTACATGCTGAATGTGGTGGATGAGTTTGAACATCAAGGCGTCGACACTAGCAAGATTTCTCTGCGTACTGGTATTTTTGGCGCGGAGCCCTGGACGGATGCCATGCGTAAAGAAATTGAGGAACGCATGCATATTGATGCGGTTGATATCTACGGTCTCTCAGAGGTCATGGGACCCGGCGTCGCTCAGGAGTGCGTAGAGACCAAAGATGGCCCCACCATATGGGAAGACCATTTTTATCCGGAAATAGTCGATCCCGTTACCGGCGAGATACTGCCCGATGACCAGGAAGGGGAATTGGTATTCACTAGTCTTACCAAAGAGGCGATGCCGGTCATTCGTTATCGCACACGCGACTTGACTAAACTGTTACCGGGTACTGCGCGCAGTATGCGTCGCATGGGCAAGATCACCGGCCGCAGCGATGATATGCTCATTATTCGTGGGGTCAACGTGTTCCCGACACAGATCGAAGAGCAACTGCTTTCTATTCCAAGCATGTCCCCACACTACCAGATCGAAATCACCAAGGAAGGTAATATGGACCTGGTGACGATTAATGTCGAATTGCACGAAGGCGAGGATCCGTCGGTCGCAGCCAATGTGAGCAAAGAATTGCAGAGCAAGGTGAAAACCATGGTTGGTATCTCATCGATCGTCAAGGTGCTCGAAAGCGGCTCTATTCCACGTTCTGAGGGTAAGGCCAAACGGGTATTCGATAAGCGTTAACCACATAAGGTGTTATACGCGCAAGGTCAAAATAGAGGAAAACCCGTCGATTGATGAGGAGCGTTAATGGGCCGACGCACCTTCAATGTCAATGCCCAGCTCCGAGCGCACAAATTGCTCGTCGAAACTCTGGCGCTCAGCCGCAGCGCGTGGGCTGTTTTCTGTCACCGAAAAAAACCACAAACCGATCACCGTTATCGGCAAAGAAACAACGGTAGGATAAACATAAGGGAAAATCGGTTCGGAATAGCCCAATGCCTCCACCATCACGCTAGGTCCCAGAATAATCAGTCCAACCGAGGCGAGCAGGCCGATAATACCGCCCCAAACCACGCCGCGCGTCGTCAGCCCGCGCCAATACATTGCAGCGATCAATATTGGCGCATTAACACTGCCCGAGACGGCCAATGCGAGGGTCGCGACGAATGCAACGTTCTGATACTGAAACGCTACGCCTAACAGAATACTGATGCCCCCCAAGCCCAGCACGGAAAGCCGCATAACAATTAATTCGGCTCGCTCCGAATGGCCCTTCTTGCCGAAAGTGCCGTACAGGTCGTGGGCAATATTGGCTGCGCCGGCGAGGGTCAGCCCGGCAACGACTGCCAATATGGTGGCGAAAGTCACCGCTGCCATAAATCCTAGCAACAAATCGCCGCCGAGAAAATGCGACAAATGCACCGCCACCATATTGGCGCCACCGAGCATATTGCCGTCGGCATCGTGATAAGCGGGGTTATTCAATAGAACGGTGACCGCGCCGAAACCAATAAGCATGATCAATAAATAGAAATAAGCCATTATGCCGATGGCGTAAAATGATGACTTGCGCGCCGCGCGCGCGTCTTTGACGGTAAACATGCGCATTAAGATATGCGGCAGGCCAATAAAACCGAACAGCGAAGTCAGCCCCAGCGAAATAACCGACATGGGTTCTTTGAGCCAGCCGCCGGGAGCCAATAGATTGTTTCCGCTTGGATGCGTTTCCACTGCGCTGGTAAACAATCGTCCCACGTCAAACTGAAAATGTAGCAATATCAGAAACGCCATGGCGCTACCGCCGATTATCAACAAAATAGCTTTGATAAACTGCACCCAGGTGGTAGCCAACATACCGCCCAGGCTGACGTAAACCATCATTAAAATACTGACAGTAACAACGGCGTAAACATAGTCCAGACCGAATAACAGTTGAATTAATTTACCTGCACCCACTAGCTGCGCGATGAGGTAAAAGATAACCACGGTAAGCGAGGAAAACGCCGCCAACAACCGCACCGGTCGTTGCGCCAAACGAAAAGAAACAACATCGACCAAAGTATATTTGCCCAGATTGCGTAAGCGTTCGGCGATTAAAAACAAAATGACTGGCCAACTGCCCATCACGCCAATGATCAACAACAGGCCATCGATACCATAAAAATACAGCGCGCTGGTAATCCCCAGGAAAGACGCAGCTGAAAGAAAATCGCCCGAGATTGCCACTCCGTTTTGCCAAGCTGTAATTCCGCCTGCCGCGGTATACAACTGATCAGGCGAGCGACTGCGGCGCGCAGACCAGACTGTGATACCCAAGGTAGCAAGTACAAACAGCAAAAACATAGTGATGGCAGTGATATTAAGCGGCTGCTTGTCAACTTCGCCCGTTATTGCATCGCTAGACCATACCGGAGAGAACCAAACGACCAACAATGCAGTTAACAGCAAATTAGATATTCTTTTCACCGTTAACGTCCCGCCTTGGTGTTATCGGCACCGTGGCTTAGACGCTGCAAGAATCTGTCGTGCAGCGGGTCATATTTATTATTCGTCCACCATAGATAGAAGCCTGAAATTGCAAAAGAAAATACAATGACGGCGACGGTTAGCCATAGGCCAAGATTGATTACACTGCTAGCCCAGGTCTTCACCATGAGGTCGTGCCCATACGCTATCGCCAATACGTAAAGCGAATAGACGGCTACATTGGCGAACGTAAGCAAGTAGCTCATGCGCCGCCGCAATCGTTGCAAGGCCTGGTATTCCGGATGCGCTAGTATTTGTTCAGTTTCCATGACATGGCCGTTTATGATAGTTGCCTTGTGCAAATGTAACACGTGTGAGCCATATGCTTGCCATTTTATCAATTATGAAATGCAGCGCGCACCCAGCCGCCTGTTGCGATCCACCGCCCAACAACTCCCAGGGCTGCCGGGGTTGAAGCCGCGACACCATGCGCGATAGGTAAAGCTTCAAGGATAACTAAGGTGAGGTTTTTGAACACAGTAAACAGCCCTTTTCCTAATTAAACTTTTTGGGGGAATACTCTTTGGCCGGCCACACGTCATGTTGCCGTTGTGGCTGGTAGTCACCATGTCAGTCGCTGCGATAGCCACGATCTATCGTCAAATCGTGGCGCCGTTGTCGATGATCTTGTTTTCATACCGGTAGCCTTTAATTATGACCAGGTAGCAGAAGACAAAACGCTGCTTAGAAATCAGGATAAAGGTTTCGAAAGCGGCTCTAAACTTTATACAGTGTTCTCCGCCATTGTTTCATTGTTAGTGGTTATCT
>JBPCXM010000196.1:0-22288 GCA_051008535.1 Pseudomonadales bacterium
GTTTGAGTCAGCGCGAAGCTGACGGCCCGCAACATTCAATTAGTGTTGATTTTAACAAGCCGCAATTATGGCGACGCAAGCACAATGAACTATTGACCAAGCCGTTCGGTGTGCGCACAGGCACGCCGCGCTACGTGATCGATGCGACGGCTGGTATGGGGGTGGACGCGTTTCTGCTTGCACAGGCTGGCTGTCAAGTCACGTTGATCGAGCGCTCACCTCTTATAGCTGCCCTGCTTGAAGATGGTATAAACCGCGCTAGCCAGACGCCCGCCATCGAAGCTATTGCGGCGCGTATGTGTCTTAAGCAGGGCGACGCGATTACCCTCCTTTCCAGTTTGGCGAGCGAACAACAGCCAGACATAATTTATCTCGATCCGATGTTTCCGCAACGCAATAAGTCGGCGTTACCGAAAAAAGCCATGCAAAGCCTGCAAGCATTAGTAGGAGACGACCGCGATCAAGTGGAGTTGTTAGGCGTTGCGCTACAGTGCGCGCGATTCCGGGTAGTGGTTAAGCGCCACAACAAAGCTAAAGCTATCGAAGGGGTTGAACCAACATACAGTCTGCACGGTAAGCAGATACGTTACGATGTTTATGTGCTACGCAAGCTGATTTAGTACCCCGACAATATGATATTGATGTATATAGAGCCCCACAGAACTTTCCCTGCTAGGCGCGTCCGCGCGGGCATAGCTTATTCATACGTCAAGCGGGGGCACCAACAGTAGGCGCTTTAGGCGACGACGCAGGGGTACTACTCTATCGCCCCGCAAAAAGTTTGTGCAATATCTGTTCGTAAATCGCACTCAAGGTATCCAGGTCGGCACAATTAACATGCTCGTCGACTTTGTGAATAGATGCGTTGCAAGGGCCAAGTTCTACGACTTGTGTTCCAGTTGGCGCAATAAAACGCCCGTCAGAGGTGCCACCGCCGGTAGACAGCGTTGTGCTGGCGTCGGTCACACGCTGAATCGCAGCCTCCGTAGCGCGCAGTAGTTCGCCTTCTGCCGTGAGAAACGGTTGACCGCTTAAGTTCCATATTATTGAGTATTCGATTTCATGACGACCGAGAATAGACTGTACAGTCTCTTGCAATTGTTCGGCTGTCACTTCGGTTGAGAAGCGAAAATTAAAATCGCATTCCAACGTACTAGGAATAACATTGGTCGCACCCGTTCCAGCCTTAATGTTGGAAACTTGCAGGTTAGTTGGCGGGAAAAAATCATTACCGCTATCCCATTGCTGACTCGTTAGGTCGTGCAAAGCTGGCAATGCACGATGAATAGGGTTGTCTGCAAGTTTTGGGTAAGCGACGTGACCCTGCGTGCCGTGCACTCGTAAATGTGCATTCAACGAACCGCGACGACCATTTTTTACTACGTCGCCAACGCTCGTTGTGCTCGATGGTTCGCCGACAATACACCAGTCAATAGAGGTGTCTTGCGCTTTCAGGTAGTCTATCACCCTCACCGTACCGTCAACTGCAGGCCCTTCTTCGTCGCTGGTAATGAGAAAGGCGATACGGCCTTTGAAAGCTGGCGTGGCGCCGATAAATTTCTCACAGGCGACAACCATAGCGGCGATGCTACCTTTCATATCGGCCGCACCGCGCCCGTAAAGCACACCATCGCGTATGGCAGGTTCGAATGGTGGGCTGTTCCAGTCCTCCACCGGCCCGGTTGGAACGACATCGGTATGACCAGCAAATGCCAGCAGTGGTCCATCATTGCCGAAAACAGCCCAGAGGTTGTCGACCTCGCCATAGCGCAAATGCTCGACCGCAAAGCCGCACGCCGAAAGGCGTTGTGCGAGGAGTTGTTGGCATCCAGCATCATCGGGCGTCACCGATGGGCGCTCTATTAACTCCTTAGTCAGTGTCAGAGTGGGGCTGTTAGTTGTTGGCATGTAATTCCGTATTCAGTTCTATCGCCGAGCGATTGGTTTTACACTCGATGCGGCCACTAAGCGAATTACGTATAAACAACAAGTCAGACTTGCCGGAGAGCTCTCGCGCCTTACACTTGGTTACGCTGTTGCCTTCCTCATCCAATACCGTAACGATCGAACCGGCGGTAAGATACAGTCCTGCTTCGATAGTGCAGCGATCACCGAGCGGAATGTTAACCCCGGCGTTTGCGCCGATAAGGCATTCTTCGCCAAGCGAAATGACAATAGCGTTGCCGCCAGACAATGTTCCCATGGTGCTACTACCGCCACCCAGATCACTGCCCGCGCCGACCACAACACCTGACGAAATACGCCCCTCAATCATGCCCGGCCCAATCGTGCCAGCGTTAAAGTTAACAAAGCCTTCATGCATGATGGTGGTGCCGGTGCCCAGGTAAGCGCCTAGTCGTACTCGCGATGTATCAGCGATACGTACTCCCTTCGGCACAACGTAATCCGTTAAACGTGGAAATTTGTCAACCGAAAATACGTTGATAGGTTCGCCCTTACAGCGGGCCTGCAATTGCTTTTCTGGCAGCTCGCGTAAGTCAATTGCACCCTGATTGGTCCAGGCATTGTTGGGCAGCAGGCCGAAAATACCATTCAGGTTAACGCCGTGAGGCTTGCATAACCGATGCGAAATCAGGTGTAGTTTCAAATAAGCCTCGGGAACGCTTTGTGGCTGAGAATCGTTGGCCAGCAATACGATTACAATGGATCGAGTACTTCCTGCAAGGCTTTCTACCGTTTCAGCCTGCTCGGCATAATCCGAATCACGCAGCGCCGTTACGAGACTGGCGAACTGTTCGCCACTCAGCTGCAGCGTATGATTGCCTTCTTCGAGATCAAGCACTTCGTACAGGCGAGTGACCAACGCTTCGCTAGGTTGGTGTAGAGGGGAGGGATAAAACACCTCCAGCCATTCGCCTTCCTTGTTTTGCGTACCAACGCCGATGGCGAAGCAAAAATATTGTTCTTTACTCATAATAAAACCGTTAGACAAATTAGGTTTAGTTTAGTGGTGTTCGCTTGCACACCGTGGTGGGCGAAACCAAGCAAAGCGTTGTGGGACACGCCGTGAATCCATTCCTGGAGGCTCGATCCCTAGCGGTCGCTACCGGCATCCTGCCTCCGCGACACATGCACATCCGTGTGCATAGTCCCTGCTAGGGACGGTCCCACAACGCTTCACTCGATTTAGCCCTTGTCATCAAGACAAAATAAGTTGTTGTAACACTCATCGGAAAACCCAACCAATAGGACTTTACCCGTGTCCATTACTGGCCTCTTGATGAGAGTAGGGTATTCCAGCATTAGCTGCAACGCCTTTTCCTGCTGCATTTTATCGCGCTCATCCGTGGACAATTCTTTCCATGTGCGACTTCGAGTATTCAAAAGTACAGTATATTCTGCTCTCTTAAACCAGTCATTCAGCAGTTGCTGTTGCAGGCCATCAACTCGAAAATCATGAAAGCGATAATCCACGGAGTGTCTGTCCAACCAACGCTTTGCCTTTTTGACCGAGTCGCAGTTTTTTATGCCGTATAAAGTGATCACAATATCGACTGACTCTTACTGAAGGTTAATCGTAGCCGCGGAGGGCTGAACAGAGTGAGAATTTTCGGGACCTTCCCTGGCAGGGACGCCAGGGATAGAGGCTACATGGACGTATTTACGGCGTGTCCCGAAAATTTTCACTCTGTTCAGACCGTTCTCGAAGCGTATTTTTAACTAAAGACTTTCCACAAACTTTTTAATCCGCCGCGCGCTTTCCAAACATTCTTGCAGCTCGGCAACTAGTGCGATGCGTACCCGGTCTTTGCCGGGATCCATACCACCCGCTTCACGCGACAAAAAGCTTCCTGGCAGTACTGTTACATTTTCTTGTATAAACAGCTTCTGGGCAAACTCCACTTCATCAATGGGGGTTCGTGGCCACAGGTAAAAACCTGCGTCGGGAGCTTGCACATCCATAATCGGCGCGAGGATTTCCAGCACGGCGTCAAACTTTTCTTTATACAAAGCGCGGTTTTGTATTACATGCTGCTCATCCTGCCATGTTGCGATACTGGCATGCTGGGTTTGCAGTGACATCGCGCAGCCGTGGTAGGTTCTGTAACGAAAAAAGGCATCGATTAATTCTGCATCGCCAGCCACAAATCCGGAGCGCAAGCCGGGCAGGTTGGAGCGTTTCGAAAGGCTGTGCATCACCAAGCAGCGCTTGAAATCGTTGCGACCCAGTGTTGCGCAAGCTTGCAACAAGCCGACCGGCGCAGCGTCAGAGCTATACACTTCTGCATAACACTCATCGGCCACGATGCTGAAACTCCATATATCGGCAAGGTCAATAAGCCTTTGCAAATAGTCGACGCTCAATACCGCGCCGGTTGGATTGCCTGGGGAACAAATATAAACCAACTGGCAGGCTTGCCACACATCCGCGGGCACCGCATCCAGGTCGGGCAGAAAACCGTTTTCTTGCAAGCAGTGCATAAAATACGGATCGGCGCCAGCGAGCAACGCCGCGCCTTCGTAAATCTGGTAGAACGGATTGGGCATTAGCACGCGAGGCTTTGCATCGCTGTCAATTAAACACTGGGCAATGGCGAACAAACCTTCACGCGTACCGTTTAACGGCAAGATATGTTTTTCGTGGCTTAATTCGGTAGTGCCAAGATCGTAGCGCTGTACCAGCCACTTTTGAATTGCCTGCCGCAAGTCATCGACGCCGCGCGAATTGGGGTAACGAGCTAAACCGTCTATGTGTTGCAGCAGACTCGCGGCGACAAAGTCTGGCGCAGCGTGTTTTGGCTCGCCGATTGATAAGGCGATGTGCGGTAGATCTGGAGGTGGTGTGCAATCGTTCTTAAGTGCCGCAAGTTTTTCGAAAGGGTAGCGCTGCAATTTGGCAATATTTGGATTCATTCTGCTGTCTAACGATTCTGCGCTGCTTTGTCGTGCTTGCTAGCCTCAGCGTCAAGCTGCCTGCAGATATCAACGCGGATACGCTCGCAACGGCCCGGATCGGTAATGGGCTGGTTGTGCATATCGGTGATAAAAAAAACGTCTTCGACACGCTCGCCAAGCGTGGTGATTTTGGCGTTAACCAATTTTACATCGAAGCTCAGAAATATCTGTCCCAAACGCGCCAGCAATCCCGGCCGGTCCGGCGTAATGACCTCAAGCACGGTATGGCCCCTGGAATGATCCTGACTAACCTTTACAACCGTCGGCGTCGCAAACAGCTTCAGCTTGCGCGGTGTACGGCGCTGCACTGTGCCAGCAACGGCTGCGCTATTTTGCAGTTCTGAGGTTAGCACCCGTTGAATCTCCTTTACTCGAGCAGGATCGTCGCCGATAGGCAAGCCCTCTTTGTCGAGTACAAAGAAAGTATCCAGCGTGAAGCCATTGCGTGAGACAAAAATGCGGGCGTCTTGAATGTTCAAATCAAGCTGTTCCAGCGTGGCGGCGCAAATGGCAAAAATATAGTCTTGATTACGGGTGTAAACAAAAATTTGCGTCGCGCCCTCAGACTTTGCGTGGCTTGATTCCTTAATTGCCACCAACGGTGAATTGTTGCATTGCTGCTCCGCGATCAGTTCCGCATGCCAGACGATATCATTCGAATTTTCGCGCAGAAAATAATCGTCACCCAAGTCGGCCCAAAGCGCTAACACTTGTTCGCTACTGTGCCCTTTGGTTGCCAATTTTGCGATAGCGGCCTCGCGTGTCGCCGCAATATTTTCCTGTAGATCGACCTGATTTTCTAGGCCGCGTCGCAACGCACGCTTGGTTGCAAAATAGAGCTGCCGAAGCAATGATGCGCGCCAAGAATTCCACAGTGTCGGATTGGTCGCATTGATATCGGCCACCGTCAACGCATACAGATAGTCCAAACTCGTCTGGTCGCCGACCCGGTGGGCAAATTTGTGAATCACGTCCGGGTCGGCGATATCCTGGCGTTGTGCAATTGATGACATAACCAAGTGATTTTCGACCAGCCAAACGGCCAAATTAGTATCGGCGGCTGAGCAATCGTGCTGTTGGCAGAACAGGCGCACATCTTCCGCGCCTAACTCAGAGTGGTTCCCGCCGCGACCCTTGGCGATATCGTGATACAAACCTGCGACGTATAGCATCTCGATCTTCGGCAAGCGTTTCACAACCTTGGCCGCTACCGGGAAATACTCCGTGGCTTCGGGGTAGCTGAAGCGGCGCATATTTTTAATCACGTTCAACGTATGAGCGTCAACCGTATAGATGTGAAATAGGTCGTGCTGCATTTGCCCAACGATGCGACCAAACTCTGGCAAATAGGCGCCCAACACACCGTAGCGATTCATGCGACGTAGTTGCCGTGCTACTTTGTTTTGTGAGCCAAGCAAGCGCATAAACAAGGCATTATTGCGCGAGTCGGTGCGGAATTTGGCATCGATCAAGTGCAGATTCTGGCGCACCAGGCGGATGGTGGACGCGCGCACGCCACTGATCGCTTCGCGCCGCGCAAGAATGACGAAAAGCTCCAAAAACGCCGAGGGTTTCTTTTCGAAGACCTTTACGTTGGTAACCTCGATGTAATCGTTGCGCACCCGAAACCGCTTGTTGATGTTGAGCACGGTTTCGGGTTTGCAGGCCTGCAAAATCGCATCGTCAAAATGCTGCATCAGGATTTCATTTAGTAAGCCCAACTGCATCGCCCAGCGATAATAGACCTGCATAAACTGCTCGACCGCCAGCCCTTGCCTGCCATCCTCAAAGCCGAATATTGGTGCCAACTGTCGCTGGTAGTCGAATAGTAGCCGGTCTTCGCAGCGATGACTGAGCATGTGCAATCCGTAGCGTACTCTCCATAGAAAGCATTCGCCTTCGCGCAGCTGCTCGAATTCCTCGCGATAGACAAAGCCCTGCTCGACCAGCGCGTCAATATCACTGGCATCGAAATGGCGTTTCGTTACCCAGCCTATGGTTTGAATATCGCGCAAGCCACCTGGCGAGCTCTTAACATTTGGTTCAAGGTTGTACTCGCTGTCGGCGTACTTCTCATGGCGGCCTTTTTGCTCGTCCCATTTGGCCTTGAAGAAGGCTTGATCCGGCCAGATCTTGTTCGGGCCGACCTGTTTACGCATGGCGTCGAAAACCTTTTCTGGCCCGGCAATAAGCCGCGATTCCATCAGGTTGGTGGCAATGCTGATTTCCGCACGGGCATTTTCCCTGCACTGTCGAATCGAGCGCACGCTGTGACCGATCTGTAAGCCTATGTCCCACAAAAATGTAACGAAGCTGGCGATATTTAGCTCCGGTGGCACGTTGCTTGCCCGCTCGAGTAGAATCAACAGGTCAATATCAGAGTGTGGATGCAGTTCGCCACGGCCGTAACCGCCGACGGCGACCAGGCCAGCAAAGCTTTGATCTGCGGGTGTAAAGTGCAACCAAGCGGCCCGCAAAACCGTGTCAATAAGTGCGGCGCGCGCAGCTATGAGCTTGCGAATGTCTTCATTGGCGAGAAAGGCAGCGTCGAAATGGCGCTGCGCAGTGGCAATAATGTTTTTATAGGCTTCGGCGTTTGGCGCCGCGTTGAGTGTATCAAGATGTGCAGTGGGTAGCGGGTCTAGCGCTAATGCAGGCACCAACATTAGGTGAGTACCGGTACGTTAGAACGATTCGTCGTTGCGCGCGGTAAGCACATCGCAGCCAGTGGCCGTCACTGCCAGCGTGTGTTCCCACTGTGCAGAGAGGCGGCCATCTTTGGTCTCAACGGTCCAACCGTCTTTCTTCGATAATTTAGTATGCCGTTTGCCAGCGTTGAGCATAGGTTCAATGGTAAACGTCATGCCTTCGATCAGCTCCAGGCCCGTCCCTGAGCGGCCATAATGCAGCACTTGCGGTTCTTCATGGAACACACGACCGATGCCATGGCCGCAATATTCACGCACTACACTGTAATAGTTAGCCTCTGCGTAGGTTTGAATAACATGACCGATATCGCCCAGGTGAGCGCCTGGGCGGACCAGGGCTATGGCCTTGTAGAGGCTTTCCTGCGTTATGCGCATAAGTCTTTCCGCATGGCTAGCCACCTTGCCAACCGCAAACATTTTGCTGGTATCGCCATGGTAGCCGTCTTTAATCACGGTAATATCGATGTTGACGATGTCGCCGTCGCGTAGGACTTTCTTGTCTGCCGGAATACCGTGGCACACAACCTGGTTGACCGACGTACAAATCGACTTCGGGAAGCCCTTGTAATTAAGCGGCGCTGGAATTGCGTCTAGTTCGTCGACGATATAGGCATGGCAGATGCGATCTAGCTCACCAGTGCTGATTCTGGGCACAACATGTGGTGTAATCATTTCCAGTACTTCTGCGGCCAACCGGCCGGCAACGCGCATTTTATTGACTTCTTCTGGCGATTTAATGCCTGCTTCCATGAAGGTAGAACTCTGAACAATAAGCTTGAATTTTTGGGTGCCGTTTTGGGTGAAGTGAAGGTACACAAACACCACGATGACGAACGGCGGCATTATAACCGGAATTTTGCATTATTGCGGACTTTCTATACGCAAACCTTTATGTCATCACCGGCTTATGGTATAAAGCGCGCGCGTTGGTATTTGTCCGGAAACAGGCTTCCTGCACTACGCTTTCCTGCTTCGCTTGGAAGGCCGGCCCAATCCGTCCTTGGCTTGGGCGTTCACAGCAGTGCTGTGAACCCTGCCCGTTTCCTAGGCACGCCGGGCGCTTTCGCCTACAAGAGGCGATTTTGATTGGATCCCATTTTCAATGAATGGTCATTGAAAATGGCGGCACATCCGTGTGCCGCGCTAGTGCACGCTTAAACGCACACTAGTTACAACAACGACGCACACATATCGTCACATGGGCTTGGGTGCTTGGGCGCAGTCGTACTGCAGCCGGGTAGGCGCATGGGGTATGTGGAGGCCTAACCCTACAGGAATTAAATATGGCTACTATCAGCATGCGAGACATGTTGCAAGCTGGCGTCCACTTTGGACACCAAACCCGTTACTGGAATCCGAAGATGAGCCAATACATCTTCGGCGCCCGCAACAAGATCCACATTATTAATCTGGAACACACCGTTCCTGCTGCTAATGAGGCCTTGTCCTTCGTCAAGCAGCTCGCGCAAAATAACAACAAGATATTGTTTGTCGGCACGAAACGTGCAGCGGGCAAAATCATCAAAGAAGAAGCCGAGCGTGTCGGCATGCCTTATGTCAGCCATCGCTGGCTTGGCGGAATGCTGACCAACTACAAAACTATCCGTGCATCGATTAAGCGTTATCGCGATTTGGAAGCGCAGGAAGCCGACGGCACGTTTGAAAAGATCACCAAAAAAGAAGCCTTGATGCGTATGCGCGCCAAAGAAAAACTGGAACGCAGCATCGGCGGCATCAAAGACATGGGCAGCTTACCAGATGCCTTGTTTGTGGTTGACGTTGACCATGAACGGATTGCGGTGACCGAAGCGAACAAACTAGGCATTCCGGTGATTGGCATTGTCGACAGTAACAGTAATCCGGATGGTATTGACTACGTGATTCCAGGCAACGACGATGCGATTCGTTCGGTCAAGTTATTTGTTGAAGCGGTGGCCGATGCTTGCGTAGAAGGTAAGGGCGAAACCATGGACGTCAGCGCCAAAGACGAGTTTGTTGAAGTTGAGGCCGACAGCGACGCAGACGCGGAAGAGCAACCGGCAGCGGAATAGTTAACCAGGTGCTGCAAATAAGAAGGGGGCATGGCCCCCTTTTTTGTATAAGTGGAGGAATAACAGAATGAGCAAAGTAACAGCGGCACTTGTCAAGGAACTGCGTGAACGCACAGGTTTGCCGATGATGGAGTGCAAGAAAGCCTTGGTAGAAGCCGACGGCGACATGGAGCTGGCGATTGAAAATCTGCGCAAGTCCAGCGGCATGAAAGCCGCAAAGAAATCCTGTCGTACTGCTGCTGATGGTGTAGCCGCGATCAAAATTGCCGACGACAATAGCAAAGCGGTGCTTTTAGAAGTCAATAGTGAAACCGATTTCGTTGCCCGTGACGAAAACTTTCTGGGCTTCGTTAATACCGTGCTTGACGCTGCCTTCAAGGGTAGCGTCGCGACGGTTGGTGAGCTTATGGACGCCGATCTCGAGGCCAAGCGTGAAGCGCTGGTACAAAAAATTGGTGAAAATATTTCGGTGCGACGCCTGTATCGTGTCGCTGCCGACAATGGTGTAGTTGGCAGCTATGTGCATGGCAATAAGAAAATCGCAGTTGTCACAGTGTTACAAGGCGGCGATGCTGAACTGGCGCGTGATGTCGCAATGCATATCGCGGCGATGAACAGCCAGTTCGTCAGTCCCGATGATGTATCACAAGATCTTATCGCCAAGGAGCGTGAGATTTACACAGTGCAAGCGCAAGACAGCGGCAAGCCGGCTGAGATTATTGAGAAAATGGTCGACGGCAGGGTGCGTAAGTTTTTGGCCGAAGTCAGTCTTACTGAACAGGCGTTCGTGAAAGATCCAGATGTAAAAGTGGGCAAACTGGTGGAAAAAGCTGGTGCGAAGGTATTAAGTTTTGAGCGCTTTGAAGTGGGCGAGGGCATCGAGAAAGAGGAAGTGGACTTTGCCACTGAAGTTGCCGCGCAACTGAAAAGTGACGACTAGTAGCCGACAAAAATATCGACAGAAGCAATGACAATGCCCCAGCAAAGCAAAGACCGTAAGTACAAACGCATCCTACTGAAGCTAAGCGGCGAGGCGTTGATGGGTGACGAGAATTATGGTATTGACCCGAAAATACTCGACCTTATGGCGCTGGAAATTGGCCAGCTAGTCGGCATTGGCGTGCAGGTCGGTCTGGTGATAGGTGGCGGTAATTTGTTTCGCGGTGCGGCTTTGCAGGCGGCTGGAATGGATAGGGTTACCGGTGACCATATGGGCATGCTCGCTACAGTCATGAATGGCCTGGCGATGCGCGATGCGCTGGAGCGCTCAAATATTGCCAGCCGCATCATGTCGGCCATTCCCATGAGCGGTGTGGTTGACTATTACGACCGGCGTCACGCAATGCGCTATCTGGAGACTGGCGATGTTGTCATCTTTAGTGCCGGTACTGGCAATCCGTTTTTTACCACGGACTCCGCTGCGTGTTTGCGCGCGATAGAAATAGAAGCCGAGCTGGTGTTAAAAGCCACCAAGGTTGATGGCGTCTATTCTGCCGATCCTGAGCAAGACCCACATGCCACCCGATTCGAGAGTCTGAGCTACGATGAAGTCTTGGAGCGGAAGCTGGAAGTTATGGACCTTACCGCGATTTGCCTGTGCCGCGATCATGACATGCCAGTGCGCGTATTCAAAATGGCCAATGCGGGCGCATTGTTGAGCATTGTAATGGGAGGTCCGGAAGGCACCGTCATACAATAAGCCTCGTGGAGAACAATTGTGATTAATGAAATTTCAAAAGACGCCGAGCAGCGCATGCAGAAGAGCATTGGTGCGCTGTCAACGGCATTCAACCGCATCCGTACTGGCAGGGCACACCCTAGTATTTTGGACGGTATCAAAATCGATTACTACGGCTCCGAGACACCGCTCAATCAGGTTGCCAACATCACCGTGGAAGACGCGCGCACCCTTGCGGTGTCGCCGTGGGAGAAGCAGTTAGTACCTGACATTGAAAAAGCCATACTCAAATCTGATTTGGGTTTAAACCCGGCAACCAGCGGTAGTTTAATCCGTATTCCCATGCCGGCGCTGACCGAAGAAACGCGTAAGGTTTTTATTCGCCAGGCCAAGCAAGAGGCAGAGAATGCGCGCGTTTCGATTCGCAACATACGTCGTGATGCCATGGGCGGTGTCAAAGACCTACTTAAGGAGAAAGAAATCGGCGAAGACGAAGAACGCCGAGCGGAGGATTCGATTCAAAAGCTGACGGACCGCTTTGTTGCTGAAGTAGAGAAGGCCCTGGCGGCCAAAGAAGAAGACTTAATCGAAATATAAAACCGGCTTGCCATACAAATCGGCAAACTGAATACACTTCTGGTTCACCACCAGGCGGTTTTTGTATGAGCGCGCATGTCAGAATCAGATAGCAAACCCGCCGCGGAATTCCTCAAGATGCCACGCCATGTGGCAATTATTATGGACGGCAACAACCGCTGGGCCAGACAGCGTCGCTTGCCGGGTCCGGCAGGCCACAAGGCGGGCGTCGAAAAAGTGCGCACTGTGCTTGAGGCCTGCGGCGATTACGGCATCGAAGTGTTAACCTTGTTCGCCTTCAGCAGCGAAAACTGGCAACGCCCGAAGCTGGAGGTTGACGCCCTCATGCTGCTGTTTCAAACCTACCTACAGCAAGAAATCGACAATCTCATCGACAAGGAAATTCGGCTGCGAGTGATCGGCGACCGGCGCCGCTTTAGCAAAAAGTTGCTGCGACTGATCGAGGACGCGGAACAGAGAACTGTACAATTTAACGCTCGCACGCTAGTCATTGCCGCCGACTATGGCGGTCAGTGGGATATTACCGAAGCCGCCAAAAAAATTGCCGCTAAGGCTGTCGAGGGTCAAATAACGCTGGACTCCATTACACCCGACCTGGTGGATCAGCACATCTGTCTGCATGACTTACCGAGCCCTGACCTGTGTATCCGTACTGGCGGCGATCATCGCATCAGCAACTTTTTGTTGTGGCAGTTTGCCTATAGCGAGCTGTATTTTACTGAGAGTTATTGGCCTGATTTCAGTACCAAGGATTTCGAGACCGCGTTGCGTGACTACACCAGCAGGCAACGCCGTTTTGGCGGCTCAGGCGACAAAAACCGTGCTTAAGCAACGCGTCATTACCGGTTTACTACTCCTGTTTGTATTGGGTGGCAGCGCCCTATTGTTGCCTGCCGCTCCGTTCATTATTATGGCTGCTGGCATATTCCTGCTCGCCAGCTGGGAGTGGGCAAATCTATGCGGCTTTACCTCGTTACCCACCAAATTCGCGTACGTGACTACCTTTGCATTTGTGCTCGGCTTGTTGGGGCTTTACTGTGGCGTTTTCAGTGCATGGGACGTGGCCCGCACGCGGCAGATGCTAGGTGCAGCTTGTGTGTGGTGGGCCATCGCCCTGTTATGGGTTCAAAGCTATCCGGCCAGCGTTCAGTTGTGGGGCTCGCAATTTATGCGGGCGATCATGGGTGTGCTGGTGTTGGCCCCCGCGTGGCTTGGGGTAGCTTACTTGCGCGAGATCGGCTACGGAATCTGGTTAATCATTTATATGGTGGCAGTGGTGGCAGCCGCCGACATTGGCGCCTACTTCGCTGGCCGCGCCTTCGGCAAGCGGAAGCTCGCCCCGCAGGTTAGTCCGGGGAAATCCTGGGCGGGTTTCTTTGGTGGTCTTGTCAGCGCCTTGCTTTTGGCCGCCCTAGTGGGTTCATTCCAGCCTTGGGCAGCGATGTCTGTGCAAACACTGGCAGCTATTAGTGTGTTGGCCGCGTTGGCGTCGGTGCTTGGCGATCTGCTGGAAAGCATGCTTAAGCGTCACCGTGGTGTGAAAGACAGCGGCACCGCGCTACCTGGTCACGGCGGAGTGCTTGACCGGCTCGACAGCCTCACTGCTGCGGCACCGATATTCGCCCTTTGTGCGATACTAACGGATTGGTGATTGCGCGTGGCTGAAAAACGACAAAACATTGCAATCCTGGGGTCTACCGGCTCGATCGGCGTGAATACGCTGGACGTGGTGCGGCGCCACGCGCAAAGCTGCCAGGTATTTGCACTGGCCGCCAATAGCAGTGTGGCGCCACTCTTGCGCCAATGCGAAGAATTTAGACCGCGTTATGCCGTATTGCGTGATCGCACAGCTGCGGACGAGCTGCGGCAACAAATAGGCGAACAAGGTTTGCCCACTGAGGTGCTGGCGGGTGAAGAAGGACTGGTTAGCGTGGCCGCGCATGGCGAGATCGATACGGTTATGGCGGCCATTGTTGGTAGCGTGGGTTTGGAATCGACTTTGGCGGCCGTGCACGCTGGTAAAAAAGTGTTGCTAGCGAACAAAGAAAGTCTGGTGATGGCCGGACAGCAATTTATGCAAGCCGTGCGTGCCGCCGATGCCACCTTGCTACCGATCGACAGCGAGCACAATGCCATTTTTCAATGCATGCCGGGCGCTTACCGGGCGGGTGAATTTCCCTCCGAAGTGCAGCGTATTATTCTCACTGCATCTGGCGGACCGTTTCGCTGCACGCCATTGGCCGAGCTGGAAAACATCAGTGTAGAACAGGCCGTGGCCCACCCAAACTGGCAGATGGGCCGAAAAATTTCGGTTGACTCCGCTACCATGATGAATAAAGGATTGGAGCTGATCGAAGCCTCCTGGTTGTTCAACGCGAAACCTGCCGATATCGACATTGTTTTGCACCCACAGAGCGTCATCCACTCGCTGGTGCAATATGTTGATGGCTCGGTGTTGGCACAAATGGGTAATCCGGATATGCGCACCCCCATCGCCCATGGCCTCGCCTGGCCTGAGCGCATCGATGCCGGTGTGGAACCGCTTGATCTGATTGCCGTTGGTCAATTGCAGTTTGAGGCACCCGACTACGAGCGTTTCCCGTGCCTGGCGCTAGCCAGGGAAGCGGCCGCGGCCGGCGGGGCTAGCCCTGTTATACTGAATGCCGCGAATGAAATAGCGGTACAGGCGTTTTTGGATGAACACATTAAATTCACGGCGATTGCCGCGGTGATTGGCCATGCGCTGGCTTATACAGAATTGTATGAACTGGATACGCTTGAAGTGGTCAAACAGCAAGATCAAGACGCGCGCCGAGTCGCCGCGGAGTACGTCGCCTCGTTGGTGGTCTGACGATGGGATCTAGGAGGAGAGTGAACGTTTGGAAATAGTTCAAACCATAGCCGTTACCATTTTTACCCTGGGAGTGCTCGTGACATTTCACGAGTACGGCCATTTCTGGGTGGCACGGCGTAATGGAATCAAGGTCTTGCGCTTCTCTATTGGCTTCGGCAAACCGCTGATCACCTGGTACGACAAGCAAGGTACAGAGTTTGTTATCGCCGCCATTCCGTTAGGCGGCTATGTCAAAATGCTAGACGAGCGCGAAGGTGAAGTTGACCCTGGCGAGATCGAGCAAGCGTTCACGCAGAAATCGGTATACGCACGTATAGCGGTTGTGATTGCGGGACCAGCGGCGAATCTGTTGCTTGCCGTATTTGTCCTGTGGCTTGGGTTTTTGGCCGGCGAGCGCGGGGTAGCGCCGGTTATTGACGCGGTAGCGCCAGATTCCCCGGCAGCGCAGGCCGGTTTGACGGTTGGGCAGGAGATTGTCGCCATCGACGGCCACGAAACACCGACCTGGCGAGCCTTGTCTTTGCGCTTGCTGGAGCGCATAGGCGAAAGCGGTACGCTGAGCATCAGTAGTAAATATCCCGACTCTGATTTGATTTACGATGCCGATGCAGAACTCAAAAACTGGCTGCAAGGGCAAGAGGAACCTGACCTGTTTGCCGGTCTGGGCGTCACTCTTTTCAGGCCAAAAGTTGAATTAAAAATTGATGAAATCGTGCCCAATAGCGCCGCGGACCAAGCGGGTTTGCGGCGAGGTGATGAAATACTCATGTCCAATGGTCAGCTGATGGAGACCTGGGATCAATGGGTAGAATATGTTCAGCAACACCCGGAACAGGCCATTAACGTGCAGATCATGCGCAATGGCGAGTCGATCAATTTGGATCTGACGCCGCAACGCGTGGTAGGAGAAGATGGCCGCGAAATTGGCCGTGTTGGTGTGAAACCGCAAATAGGCGAGTGGCCGGAGTACATGCTGCGCGACTATGATTACTCGATATGGGGTGCGGCCGCGGCGGCCGTTGCACGCACCTGGCAGTTGAGTAAATTTACGTTACAGTCGATAAAAAAAATGTTGTTTGGACAAATATCGGCAAAAAACTTGAGCGGCCCAATAACCATTGCTAAGGTAGCCGGCGATTCCGCGCAGTCGGGCTGGCAATCGTATCTTGGTTTTTTGGCATTGCTAAGCGTTAGCTTAGGCGTGCTGAATTTGCTGCCGATTCCAGTGTTAGACGGTGGCCATTTACTGTTTTACCTCATCGAGTTGGTGAAGGGCAGCCCATTGTCGGACCGCATACAAATTGCGGGGCAACAAATCGGGCTGTTGATGTTAGCGGGCGTGATGTTGTTAGCGTTCTACAATGATTTTTCCCGTCTTTAAATAGTACTCCGACATGGTGTTGTACAGTTGCGCTGCATTAGCAACCGCCGCGAAGGCGTTGGTTTTACTGAATAAAAAGGTAAAAGTATTGGCCACAATTTATCGATGCATGACGGCATTTTTGCTGTTATTTACTGGTCTAGCACAAGCGCAAGAAGCAACACCAGCGACTGCGGCCGAGCAGGCGGCGTCGCCATTTCAGGCACCAAAGCAAGCGCAGAAAACGGCGTTTACCGTATCCGATATTCGCGTTGAAGGTTTGCAACGCATATCGGCAGGTAGCGTATTCAATGCTTTGCCAATCACAGTCGGCACGCAGATCGATCAGGCCGACCTGGTCAACGGCGCCAAAGTTCTGTTCAAAACGGGAAACTTCGATGACATGCAGCTGGCGCGCGACGGTGATGTGCTGGTAATCCGCGTTCAGGAACGACCATCCATCAGTGCTATTAACATCGAAGGTAATAAAGCCATTGAAACCGATGCCTTGCTTGATGGTTTGAAAGATTCGGGTCTGGCTGTAGGTCGCGTGTTTAAACGCTCCACGCTGGAAGGTATGCAACTGGAATTACAGCGCCAGTACGTCAGCCAGGGTCGCTACGACGCAAAAATTGATTCCGAGATTGAAGAACAACCGCGCAATCGGGTAGCGGTGAATATTAATGTTAACGAAGGCTCAGTCGCCAAGATCAAGCATATCAATATTGTCGGTAACACGGTGTACGACGACGAAGAGTTGACCGACTTACTGGAACTGAACACCACCGGCTGGTTTTCGTTTATCTCCGGTAACGACAAATACTCGAAGGAAAAACTGTCGGGTGACCTGGAAACGCTGGAGTCGTATTACCGCGATCGCGGCTATGTCCGATTTAATCTCGAGTCCACCCAGGTGTCAATTACGCCAGACCGAGATGCGGTGTATATCACGATTAACATTACCGAGGGTGAGAAATACACTGTCAGCGACGTCAACCTTTCCGGTGATATCATTCTCCCCGAGCATGAGCTGCGTCGCTATTTGCTGCTCCAGCCAGAACAAAGTTTTTCACAGATACGCGTCACCAAAACCGAAGAATTCATCACCAATCGACTCGGTGACGAAGGCTATACCTTCGCCGAAGTGAAGGGTATTCCGGAAATTAAAGACAAAGACAATAGCGTCGCCATCAAATTTTTTGTCGACCCGGGCAAGCGCACTTACGTGCGGCGCATCGATTACCGTGGCAACACCAAAACGGCCGACGAAGTACTGCGCCGCGAAATGCGGCAGATGGAATCAGCCCCGGCTTCGCGGCAGAAAATAGAACAATCGCGGGTACGCCTCGAGCGGCTTGGGTACTTTAAAGAGGTCGAGGTCGAAACGCCGGAAGTGGCGGGCAGCGACGATTTGGTTGACGTCGAATACACCGTGGAAGAGCAGCCTTCCGGCAGTATTGGCGCCAGTATCGGTTTCGCACAGGATGCAGGGCTTATTGTCGGCGCCAATATTCAACAAAACAATTTTCTCGGCAGCGGCAAGCGCGTTGGTATCGGTATCAATACCAGTAAATTTCAAACCAATTACAGCCTCAACTACGTCAACCCGTATTACACCGAGGACGGCGTTAGCCGTGGCTTTAGCGTGTTCTTTCGCTCCACCGATTTGGATGAAGTAAATATCTCGCGCTTCTCCACCGATACGTATGGCGGCACGATGAGTTTTGGTTACCCTATCAAGGAAACTCAAAGGCTGGGTCTCAGCGTCGGTTACAACAACACCCAGATCTCAACCGGTGATTTTGCCGTGCAGGAGATTATTGGCAGCCCGCGCCTGCGTGATGATGTCAACCAGTACATCGTTACCCCGTTTGTACCCGCGGTTCTTGATGCCGCGGGCAATGTGATCACCCCGGAAATTCCGGCCGCGACGGCGCCGGTCACTCCGGATTTGTTAGACCCCAACGTACAGGACGGCTTTCTCGATCGCGAAGGCGACGAGTTCAATCTATTCCCGCTGACGGTCAGTTGGACGCAATCAACCTTGAACCGCGGCCAGTTGGCGACTCGCGGCGCCTCACAAAGCCTTTCAGCGGAATTTTCACTGCCCGGTAGTGACCTTGAGTACTACAAACTCATTTATAATGGGCAATACTTTTTGCCGTTATGGCGTCAATTTACCTTGCGCTTTCGTACCGAGTTGGGCTACGGCGATGGTTATGGCGATACCGAAGGACTACCGTTTTTCGAGAATTTTTATTCCGGCGGTTTCGGTTCGGTTCGGGGTTTTAAAAGCAATACGCTAGGGCCACAGAGCACGGCAGCCAAAATTTATCAAACGTCATTCACTCGGTCCGTCCCTTTGTCAATCGAGGATGTTGCCTATCAGCAGCTTGATTCGAATACTGGAAGGCTGGTTGTGCAAGACATACTCGATGACCCCGATCCATTTGGCGGCAATGTGTCGATCGAGGCGGGTATCGAGTTACTGTTTCCGCTGCCGTTTATTAAAGACCAGCGTTCCTTGCGGTCCGCGTTTTTCGTTGATGCCGGTAACGTCTTTAATACCGATTGTGGGTCAACGCAGATTAACTGCTTCGACGTCGATGTCGACGAGCTGCGCTATTCGGTAGGGGTGGGATTAACGTGGATTACCGGCTTTGGCCCATTGACATTCAGCCTGGCCAAGCCGCTGAACGACAGCCGCTCAGATAAAACCGAAGTTTTCCAGTTCTCGCTGGGCCGCGGTTTTTAACTTTTTTCTTTGATAGGAGATTCATTGTGATAAAACGTGTTCAAACTCTCGTTGTTGTGTTTTTGTGGCTTGCTGCAAGCACCGTTATGGCGCAGGGGAAAATAGCGGTGCTCAGCGTGCAAGAGGCCGTGTTTAATACCGAAGTCGCCAAACAGCGTTTGAAAAAACTGCAGAAAGACGAAGACTACGCGAAGAGTAAGAAAGAATTCGAGGCACTGAAGAAAAAAGTCACCGCGCAGATAGAAGCGCTGCAGAAAGACGGAGCCGTCATGAGTAACGCAAAAAAAGCCACGCAGCAGAAAAAAATAGCGGCCAGTCGCGCCGACCTCGAGCATATGGCCAAACAGCTACAGGCTTCCGAGAAAGACGTGTTACAGGAACTGCTGGTCGAGATGTCTCCCAAAGTAAAAGAGATCGTCTCCGATCTGATTAAATCCGAGAAAATCGGCCTTATTCTGGATCGCCAGGTCGCAATGCACGCCGACACCGAATTTAGCATTACCGCCAAAGTGACTGATCGTTTGAATCAGAGCAAATAATAGTACTAGGCCACAACGCCTGAATCTAGCGACTCCAGACTGTGCACTATACTCTGGCACAGCTAGCCGCCGCCGCGGCGGCCGAGTTGCGCGGTGACCCTGAGCGCAAAATTACCGGGCTCGCCGCGCTGGATGCGGCCCGCCCAGGTGACATCAGCTTTATTGCCAATGAGCAATACCTTAGATATTTGCGCGCCACAACGGCGTCTGCGGTGATACTGCCTGCAAAATTGGCGCCCGACTGTGCGGTCGACTGCCTGCTTGCTGAAGATCCGTATCTGGCGTACGCAATCATATCGCGCTTATTCGACCGTGCGCCGGTAGCCGCGCCCGGTATCCATGCCAGTGCCGTTATTGACCCCAGCGTAAGCCTTGGGGCAGGGCTCAGCGTGGGCTCATGCTGCTGCATCGAAGCCGGTGCGCAATTGGGTGACGACGTTGTGCTTGGTGCGGGCGCGTTTGTTGGAGCCGGCGCGCAGATTGGCAGCGGCAGTCATATCGCCGCCAACGCGACGATTTGCCATGGTGTCAGCATTGGTGAGCGGGTGCGCATTCACAGTGGCGCGGTTGTCGGTGCCGACGGCTTTGGTTTTGCCCGGTCAGCTGACGGCTGGGTCAAAATCCACCAACTGGGTTCTGTTGTAATTCATGACGACGTGGAGATTGGCGCCTGTACAAGTATCGACCGCGGTGCTTTGCAAAATACTGTCATCGGCAAGCGCGTAATTATCGATAATCAGGTGCAAATCGCGCACAATGTGGAAATTGGAGAAAACACCGCGATCGCGGGCTGTGTGGGCATTGCCGGTAGCGCGAAAATTGGCGAGAACTGCTCACTCGGCGGAGGCGTTGGCGTAGCAGGTCACCTGAGTATTGCCGACAATGTCACCGTCACTGGCATGACCTTGGTGAGTAAGTCGATCGCCGAAGCCGGCGTTTATTCGTCCGGAACGGCGTTATCGAAACATTCAGCGTGGCAAAAAAATGCCGTGCGCTTTTTGCAGCTGGACAAATTACACAAACGCGTTGTCGCATTAGAAAAAAGGTTCAGTGGTAAGACCGAATAAAAACCTGGTAGTGCGCATCCGCAACGCGCGCTCTATATTCACCCCTCATTAAGGCCATCAATATGCCCATGGATGTTACCGAAATAAGAGAATATTTACCCCATCGATACCCGTTTTTACTGATTGACCGCGTCATTGAATTAGAGCTGGGAAAGTCGATTGTCGCGCTGAAAAATGTCAGCATCAATGAACCCTATTTCACTGGCCACTTTCCACAGCTACCCATTTTCCCCGGCGTTTTAATACTCGAGGCGATGGCGCAGGCGGCGGGTATTTTGGGTTTTAAAACATCCGATAAGAAACCGGTGGATGGCTCCATTTATTATTTTGTCGGCTGTGATAACGCGCGCTTCAAACGCAAAGTTATACCGGGCGACCAACTACGCCTGGAGGCCGAATTGCTGACCGAGAAGCGCGGCATTTGGAAATTTGCCTGCAAAGCCAGCGTGGAGGAAGAGTTCGTCTGTTCGGCCACCATACTTTGTGCCGACAGGAAGGGATAAGACACCAGTGATTGACTCGCGGGCCATCATCGACCCATCCGCCAGGATTGCCGACGATGTAGAGATCGGTCCCTGGACCATCGTCGGCGCGGATGTGGAAATTGGCGCAGGCAACAAAATTGCGTCACACGTTGTTGTCAAAGGCCCGACCCGTATCGGCGCACAGAATCAGATTTATCAATTTTCTACCATCGGCGAAGACACGCCCGACATGAAATACAAGGGCGAACCAACACGGCTGGAAATTGGCGACCACAACATCATCCGCGAAGGGGTCACAGTGCATCGCGGTACAGTGCAGGATAACTCACTTACCCAGATCGGCAACCACAACCTGTTGATGGCTTACAGCCATGTAGGTCATGACTGTGTGGTCGGTGACCATGTTATTTTGGTCAATCACGCGTCGCTGGCCGGCCACGTGAGCGTTGGCGATTGGGCTATTTTGAGTGGCTATACACTAGTGCATCAAAATTGCCGCGTCGGCGCCCACGCTTACGCGGGCATGGCGTCGCATATCGTCAAAGACGTGCCGGCTTATATGTTTGTATTGGGCCAGCCGGCCGTCGTGCGCACGTTTAATGTCGAAGGCCTACGGCGCCGCGACTTTAGTAAGGAGACTATTGCGACCATCAAGAAAGCCTACCGCATACTTTATCGGCGCGGTTTGACACTCGAACAGGCCGTGCAGGAAATCAAGGGCATGAGCGAGGAAGAATCCGCCTTGCAAGTGCTGGTAGACTCCATCGAATCGACCAAGCGTGGCATTTTGAACTGATGCATCCCCGGCGACTTCGGGCCGAGTCAACAAAATATTTACCCGGCTACGGCCACTACCTGGCGCCTGAGTAAGTGCAACTACCGGCAGAATCTACTTTAAACATTACGCTGTTGGCGGGTGAGGCCTCCGGTGACTTGCTGGGGGGCGCGCTGATGGCCGAGCTGAGGGCCGCGCATGGCGCTGTGTCGTTCACCGGAATCGGTGGTACGCGCATGCAGCAAGAGGGCTTAAGCAGTCGTGCGCCGCTGGAGCGCTTGTCGGTCATGGGATTGTTCGAGCCACTCAAACGCCTGCCGGAACTGTTGCGTATTCGGCGTGACATCACCGAGTTTTGCTTGCAGACTCGACCGGATGTTTTTATCGGTATCGACGCACCGGATTTCAATTTACCGATCGAGCGCAAGCTACGCGCCGCGGGTATCAAAACCGCGCATTACGTCAGTCCCAGCGTGTGGGCGTGGCGCCAAAAGCGTGTCGT
>JBPCXM010000197.1:0-3800 GCA_051008535.1 Pseudomonadales bacterium
GAACTATAGTGTGAACTACCTCGTTCGTTATAATTTTGACGCATTGGGCGGCAACATAGCGCTACAGTTAGATGGCGCGTACTATGATGACCAATACCTGGAAGTCACCAACGGTGGTGGCGCGTTACAAGAGGCTTACGGCGTCACCAATGCGAACGTAAGCTGGACCAGCGAGAACGAGAGCTGGCGGCTAAAAGCCTGGGTTAAAAACCTTGCCGACGAGGAGTATAAGCTGTATAGCCTGGACTTGGGTATTTTGGGGTCGACGGCCGTCTATGCGCCACCACGTTGGTGGGGATTCACCGCCTCCTACAGTTTTTAGAGAATGAACCGAGTGCGTACGGGGCACCCTAAACTCTAATCATATATGGCCGAACTGCGGCAACTATACGACCCACTGGGTTTTGAACAAGGCGTACCACTCGATCTGCTCGATCGGTTACGCGAGGAACGGGCAGTAGTATGGGTGGCAGAAGACCCGCTTGAGCATTGGCCGGGCGGCGCTGGCTTCTGGCTAGTGCTGCGCCATGCCGAAGTCATGCAGGTGTTGCGCAATCCGCGGCAGTTTTCTTCTGCGCTCGGCGCGACGCAGTTGCTTAATCCCAGTTCTCAGCAAAACCTCCGCTACGTTCAAAAGATGATGTTGAACATGGATCCGCCGGAGCACACCCGTCTGCGACGCTTGCTACAGAACTCATTTACCTCAAAAGCGATCGCGAGGCTAGAAGAGAGCATACGGGGCCATGCCAGGAGTATTCTGGATAAGATCACGGCGGGGGCGCGGCGTGGTGATCGCGGGCAGTGCGATTTTGCGCAGGATATTGCCGCAGACATGCCGCTGCTTAGTCTCACCGATATATTAGGTATGCCAAAAGAAGATCGCTACTTGATGTATGACTGGGCGAATCGCGTGATCGGTTTCCAAGACCCAGAGTACGCGACTTCAGCAAGCTTCGACGCAAGTGCCGGCAGCGACCTGGCACGCGAGGCCGTGCGTATGCGGCCCACGCCCGATGCACAGGGTCGAATGCCTGATCCACGCAGCCGTGAAGGCATGCCAGACCTGTATCGCTACGCCCATCTCTTGGCGGAGGAAAAGCGTCGCTCACCGGGTGAAGACATCATGTCTATTTTGCTGGCCCAGGTCGACGAGGAAGACGGCTCTGTTTCGCTGCAAGAATTTGAAAACATGTTCTGGCTGTTTTCGGTCGCCGGCAATGAAACAGTTCGCAACGGTATTCCGGGCGGTATGATTGCGCTGCTGCAACACCCTGAGGTCATGGTGGAACTGCGCAGCAAGCCCGAATTGATACCTGCTGCCGTCGATGAAATGCTGCGTTGGTGGACGCCAGTCATGATTTTTCGACGTACAGCCGCGGAAGATCTTGAACTGGCGGGCGAGAAGATTCGCGTGGGCGATAAGGTCGTCGTTTCCTTTCTTGCGGCGAACTACGATCCGGCAGTATTTACCCAGCCACGGCAATTTAATATCCATCGTACAGAAAACCCACATTTGACATTCGGTTATGGCCCGCATTTTTGCCTGGGCGCCCAGCTCGCCCGCGCGCAAATGAAAGCCATCTTTGCTGAGACTTTACGGCGTTTCAGAACAATCAAAGCGGCCGGTGAACCTACTTTTTTGCGGTCGAACTTTCAACGGGGAGTTAAAACACTGCCTATCGAATGGTATGCATAAATAGAGTAAATGCCAGCAAAACACGCGCAAGCCCTAAAACGAAATTACCTTGACCTGACACTACAGTAAGGGCTACAGTCGATGGCAAAAACATAGAGAGAAGCACGACTATGTTAGCGAAAGATCAAGCGATAGTGACTCCGTCCAGCCTCGACCTCGGGCAGTTCTCGAACGTGGTCAACGAAATGTTTTGCCCGATGGGCTGCAACACGACAGACATTCCAAGCGCGTCTTTCAAAGGTGAGTTAGTCAACACCAGGCTGGACAGAATTCATCTGGCCCGCATTAGCAGCTCTCCATTGCAGGTGCATAGGAGAAAAAGCCATATCGCGCAGGTTAGCGGCAATGCTTCTTATTTAGTAAAGTTTCAGCTTAGTGGCGAAGCGTTTGTGCAGCACAGGGGAATAGAAGCGTTTCTCAAACCCGGGGATTTCGTTTTGTGTACAACCAGCGATCCCTATGAACTACGTTTTCCATCGAATTACCGGCAGGCGGTTCTGGCGGTGCCACACACTCTTTTGAATGAGATGTTCAAGGCGCCGGATGACTATCTTGGGGTCAAGATGAGTGGCGAGTCGCCAACGCATGGTTTGCTTAGCCAATTTGTAGGTTCTTTGGTGGAACGCATCGACAGTCTTGATGCCGACATCATTGCACGCCTGGAAGCAAACATTCTCGACTTGCTGGTTACGTCCTTGCACGCGCAATCCAGGTGTGCCCACTTGAGCAACACAAGCAAAGCTGCAAACCAGCTTGAACACATTAAACGTTTTATCTTAATGAACCTGCAGGACTACAAGCTTTCAGTAGATTTGATCGCCACCAAGCATGGCATCAGCAAGCGCTACCTGCATCTACTTTTTAAACAGGATGGCATATCGGTGTCACGTTATATCCAGCAGCAACGTTTGGCTGCCTGCTATCGTGCTTTGACGAATAATGATATGCAGCATTTATCCACTACAGATATCGCTTTTCAGTTTGGTTTTGGCGATATATCGCACTTTTATCGTTGTTTTAAGGCACATTACAAGCTGACACCCCGACAGATAAGAATGCAGGCAAAATAACTGCAGTTGCGCTTATAGCCATATTAACTTGCGCTTAAGGCCAAGAATTAGAAGCGCCAAGGTGATGTACTTTGGCGTGGGCTTGCAAGCTGCATTGCGATGCGGTTTCCGGGCTTCACACAACACACTTTGAGTAGAATATACGCGGGAGAGCATGATGTTGAATCTAGACATGTATATCAACGGTAAGGCAGCAAAGGGTAATGCGACCTTTCAGGTAGTTAACCCCGCCACTGGCGCTGCTTTCGCTGAGGTTCAACAAGGCAACCCCGATCTGGTCGAGCAAGCGGTTGCGGCGGCAAAAGCCGCGTTTGCGGGTTGGAGCGCGACCCCCGATGAAGAACGCAAAGCGGCGTGCCACAAACTCGCAGGCGTACTGGAAGCGAATATGCCGGAGCTGATGGAGCTGGTCACCAAGGAATCCGGCAAGCCGATGGGTGGCCTGAATGGCATAGGGTCCGGCATGGAAGTCGGCGGCGCCATGGCATGGACACAATATACGGCGGAGCTACAACTGCCGGTGGACGTCGTGCAAGACAATGACGTCGCGCGCATCGAAGTGCACAGAAAGCCACTCGGCGTCATTGCTTCAATTACCCCTTGGAACTGGCCGCTTATGATAGCCATATGGCACGTTATCCCTGCCTTGCGCACTGGTAATACCGTCATTATCAAGCCGTCGCCATATACACCAGTATCCACAATCCGGTTCGTGGAGCTTGCGCAGGAAGTACTGCCTCCCGGCGTGTTCAATGTCATCACCGGCGAAGGTGATGTGGGCGCTGCGCTGACTACCCATCCCGACATTGCCAAAATAGTTTTTACCGGTTCAACGCCGACCGGCAGAAAAATCATGGAATCAGCTTCGGCCAGCTTAAAGAGGCTAACGCTGGAACTCGGCGGCAATGACGCCGGCATCGTTCTGCCGGATGTTAATGTCAAGGAAACGGCGCCAAAAATATTCACCGCCTGCTTTCACAACAACGGCCAAACGTGCGCCGCGCTCAAACGTTTGTACGTCCACGAGTCGCAGT
>JBPCXM010000198.1:0-7210 GCA_051008535.1 Pseudomonadales bacterium
CGCCGGGCGATGTGTTGGTTTTTGGCGGTGAAACCATTCACGGGGCAGCAGAAAACAACGATATGAGTCAGCGCAGGGCCGCCATGTCGGTGCGCTATGTCGGCGACGACGCACGCTGGGATCCACGGCCGGGCACCGATCCTATCGTGTCGCAAGAACACGTATCCATCCAACCCGGAGATCCCCCACATGACGATCGGCGTTTTCCTGTAGTGTGGGAGGCTTAGGGGTAGCGACTTAAGTAGTCGAATAGCGCTATCGAGGCGGCGAGACTAGCCGCTTACGAAGTAAGGGATCTGATAATAATAAACAAAACCGAAGGTGCAAGCAGACAACCAACGCCTGTATAGAACGTTGCGGTCATGGCGCCGTAGGGCACTAGCTTCGGGTCGGTAGCGGCGAGGCCGCCGGCAACTCCGCTTGTCGTTCCCATTAACCCACCATAGATAAGCGCCGACTGCGGGTTATCCAGGCCTATTTTTGGCGCCACTAGAGGGGTGAGTACCATTACCAGCACCGATTTAATAAGGCCGGCCGCAACGCTCAAAGCAATCACATCCGATCCGGCGCCGAGCGCAGTGCCAGTGACTGGCCCGACAATATAGGTTGCCGCACCGGCACCGATTGTACTGATCGATACCGCGTCATGATAGCCAAAAGCAACCGCCACGACGGCGCCTACCGTGAACGAAAGCACAACGCCCAGTACAACCGACAAGGCGCCGATAAAACCAGCTTCTTTTATTGCATCGAGATCGGCGCCGAAGGCGGTGGCGACAATGGCAAAATCGCGGAACATGGCGCCGCCGAGGATGCCCACTCCCGCGAACAGAGACACATCCGCCAAGCCTTTGCTGCCGCCGGTCGCAACGCCGCCAAAATAGGCCAAGACTAATCCTAAGGTAATGGCTATGGCTGAGCCGTGAATATGACCGCGGGTCAGCCTTGTTGAGATGAGATAGGAAAGCCAAGTAAGCCCGCCAACAAACAGGAAGGCTGAAATGATTGCGTTGCTCGTGATAACCTCGGTAAATGCATCGACAATCATACGTCTTTCACTTCGCCTCTTCCCTTGCCACCCAAACGCGCCAGCACTGGGATCATGGCAAAGGCGACTGCAACCGCGGCAACACCAGCAATCACGGCCAGCCAACCGCTGGAGACCGCGGCTAGCACGTTTTGCTTGGCAGCCATCGCAACGACAATAGGGATATACATCGCGCTCCAGAACGAGATACCTGATTTTGATATCGGGTTGAGCCTAAATTTATGCGTGGAAAGATTGGTTAAGACAATCAACAACAACATGGCTATACCCACGCCACCCACGTTGGCTTGCACACCGATTAGTGTTCCCAGCAAGTCACCAACCAAAATACCGACCAGCATACAAAAAGCAAGCAGAGATACGCCGTACACTACCATGCAATTGCCCCTTCGTTTGCAACACTAAGCAGCATGTTGGCCACTCTCTTTGAGAACGGGTCTTGTTGCCAGATGATTTACACTGGCCTCGTAGGCCAGCGCAAACCCCAGTAGTTTGCTGTCTTCTCCCACCGGCCCAATAAACTGCAAACCGGCTGGGCGGCCCTGTTCGTCAAAACCGGCAGGCAGATTAACCACCGGGCAGCCTGACAACGTCCCGCCAATCACCACTTCCATCCACCGATGGTAGGTATCCATTGGCTTGCCGTTGATGGCTTTGGGCCAATGTAAATCTGCTGAGAATGGAAACAACTGGGTAGTTGGCAATACCAGAAAATCATATTGCGAAAAGAGTTTATGCAGCGCAAGGTACCAGTCACTGCGTGCGCGACTCGCTGCCGACACATCGAGCCCGCTTAAATTCAACCCTCCTTCAATCTCCCAGACCAATTCCGGTTTCAAATGCGGTCTCGCGCGCTGGTCATCATAGAGGGCTTTTAAGCCACCGCAAACCGTCCAGTGGCGCAAGGTCAGCCAAGTTTGCCACAGTCGCGCCATGTCGTAGTCTGGCTTACAGTCTTCAACAACAGCGCCATTGCTTGCCAGTTGCTTAAGTGCCTGCGCGTTAAGGTCAAGCAGGCCAGGTTCCATCGACAAATAGCCGTCATAGTTACCCATCCAGCCAAGCTTATACTCCGATAGTTGCTTCACGGTAACTCGTTCAAACGGCTTAACGTGATCCCTTAAACTCATGGGCGCCCTGGAGTCGTAGCCGGACATAGTGCCCAACAAGCGAATGGTATCCTCTACCGTTCGTCCCATGGGGCCGCTGTATCCCAGCTGTTGGAAAAACAAATCCGCTTCTCCCTTGGGTACACGTCCCCGGCTTGGCCGGAAACCGATCACATTATTGAAAGCGGCGGGGTTTCGCAGCGAGCCCATCATGTCGCTGCCGTCGGCGACCGGTAACATGTGGGTCGCCATGCCCGTAGCAGCGCCGCCGCTGCTGCCACCTGCTGTGAGTGCCGGATTGTAGGCGCAACGAGTTGCCCCAAACACCGGGTTATAGGACTGTGAGCCCAAACCGAATTCCGGTACATTGGTTTTACCAATAAAGATCGCACCCTGGCGCCGAATCCTTTCCACAAAGATGCTGTCTTTTTTTGCAGTCGTACCGACAAACAACGGCGACCCTCCGATTGTAGGTAGTCCCTTCACGTCAGCCAGGTCCTTCACTGCATGGGGCATGCCATGCATCCAGCCCCTGTATTCGCCCTTGGCCAGCGCTTTGTCGGCCGCCGCAGCTTGGCTGATTAAATGTTCCTGATCGGGCATGCTGACAATGGCGTTGTATACTGGGTTATAGCGGTCAATTCTTTTAAGATAGGCCTGCACTACTTCGGTACAGCTCACCTGCCTTTGTTTGATCGCGACCGAAAGTTGCGACGCTGTCAGCTCGGTGATGTCGGCCGGCAATGGCTTTTGATTTTTAGCTGTGGCACCTGCTGACGTTGAACAACCCGTGGTGACCGGGATTGCAAGCGCCGCCCCCAAACCTGCTGTCGAATGCAGAAATTGACGTCGATTTATCTTTTTGGCCTTCTTCATTTCCGTGAGCCTACTATGTAAGAGGAATATTTATTCTGAAAGTTATATCGCTACATGACGGGTTGTTGTTTACGCTGATAAAGCAACGGCGGAATAATCAGCACTAGCGCGCCGGCAAACAGCAGCATACCCAACCAAATCACATTGCTATATTCATCCTTTGCGATAACTGATGCCGCCAGTGCCGGACCGATCGCTAAACCTAGCATTTGCGCCGCAACGCCGTGCACGACTATGCGGCCGCTGCGATCAAAACTGGCGAGTGCCGCCAGTAAAAAAGGATGCGTCAAATTCCACGCAAAGTTAAACACACAGACCGCCAGCGCATAGACTAACGCACCCATCTGACCAAACAACAGTGTCAACGAAATAATACTGCCGGCAACGCCCATGGTGAGTGGTGAAATGCGGCCCAGCCGGCTGCCAAGCATAGCGGCGCTGAATGCACCGGCAATCCCAAAAAATTGCGACAGAGTCAAACCGTTGGAAACTTCCTGCTCGGTACCACCACCACTGGTGCCAATCAAAAACAGATAAGCCCACACCACGCCCTGAGCAATAAAATAGACAAACATCGTAGCAACAGCCATGCTCTTTAGCACCGGAGGTAAATTTATCGCGTGTTCGTCGACTTGAGCATGGCCCTGCTCAGAAGTCGGCAAGTGGCGAATAAACGGCAGCGCACTCAGGTTGAACAAGCCCAGGAACAGCAACACGCCTCCCATACCCACCTGGCTGTAGGCCAGCGGCATCAGCAGAAAACCGATGGCGCCGTAGATCAACACCCACATAATCAGGAAACCGAAATTGCGATCGGGGTTGCCGCTCAGACCAATAACGGTAAACGACAAGGAGATCAACACACCAGAACCGATGCCGGTGATGCAGCGCAACACGGCGAAGCTGACCGCATCTGCCGTGGCCATCGACAGGAAATTGCCGACCGCCGCCAGCAGCACAGCACAGGTTAAAAGATGCCGCCAGTTAACCCGGCTGGCCATAACAGTCAAGACCAGGGTCGTGATGGCGATGCCCCACATCTCCGCCGAGGCGACATAGCCGGCTTGCTGCTCGTTAAAACCGTGGTACTCGACCAGGCCCTGAACGAAACCGGGTTGTACAATAAAGACGGCCGGCCCGATAACACCGAGATAAATCGCCGAGAAAAGCGTTTTTTTAGCGTTAACATCGACGGCCAGATTGAGGTCGCCGGCGATGGTTTTAAACATATGTGGTCCTCTATTTTTATTGCTTGCTATTGGTAACACAGTCCATATAGGGCAGTAATTATAATCAATAGATTACTGCGGATACATCAACCAAATAGCTGAGAAAGACCTAAACAAGCTAGCCGTCGATGGTGAGCCATTAAATCGGTTAAAATACTTCGAGGAAGTAGTTTTTAAGCACTACGGCAGGCATACTTCAATGCTTCAATCAGCTCTATCTCCCGCTACAACCGAACCAATGAAGGCGGCCTCCAACTTCCCTAACCAATTTCAGCGGCAAAGTCTTACGCTGGTTAACGAACTGGTCGATATTACCTCCTCTGTCTTTTACCTGGTTGCCCCGGAGATGCGTCATCGTGGAGTGGTGTTAAACAATCTGAATGCCGATGTAGAAAAGGAATACCAGAAAAAATTCAAGCACCTAGATCCGCTCAATCCAGCCAAATTCAAGAATACAGATGACCGGGTAGTCACTATCGATGCGCAAATACCGTTTGCCAAATTACGCCAGACCATCTACTACCAGGATTTTATGCTACCCCATGATCACCGGTACGTGGCGGATATGTTCTTCCGTTTTCAGGGTGAAATTATTGCTGTTTTAAGCATGTTGCGCCACGAGTCTCTGGGCTCATTTACCGGCGATGAGCTAACTCTTCTGTGCAAGGTTCAGCCCTTTCTGGAGTACACGCTTAACACCGTCTACCTACCAAAGCGTGTCACGGAGCGTCAGTCAATAAAGGAAAAATACGCGCTTACCGCGCGTGAGCTGGATGTACTCGAACTCATCATAGCGGGCGCTAGCAACAAGTTAATTGCTAGTGAGTTAGGTCTCGGTCTGGCTACTGTCAAAACCCACTTGCTACATATTTTTCAAAAAACCGGAGTCTCATCGCGCACCGAACTGCTTTCCCGCATCGTTATCAACTTAGCTACTACGTGACATCGTGGAAATTTTCAGTATCAGTCCTTTGGTGGATAGCAAAAGCTCCAGGCGGACAACTATGATACAAACTCAAATAGGGAGGAATCTACAATGCTAGGAAACCTGCAAGGCAAAGTCACTATCGTAACCGGTGCCGGGCAAGGTATAGGCGAAGGTATCGCCAAGGTTTTTGCGGCAGCCGGCTCCAGGGTAGTTGTTGCCACACGCACCCGTGAAAACGGCCAGCAAACGGTTGACGATATCACCTCAGCCGGCGGCGATGCGCTACTGATACAAACCGACGTGGGACAGAAGGAAAACGTGGACAAGATGGTCGAGCAAACGGTGGCGAACTATGGCCAACTGGATATTGCCATTCACAACGCGGCGGTCTTCCCCATGTATTCAGTTGAGGATTTGTCGGAAGACGTGTTAGACACTACCCTGGCGATCAATCTAAAGGCGGCGTTTTGGTTGGCGCAAGCAGCGTTGCCGCATTTACGCAAGCAAGGCGGCGGCCGTCTGCTTTACACCTCATCGGTAACCGGTCCTACAGTCGCCATGCCCTTAACCTCTCACTATGCGGCGTCTAAGGGCGGGATGAATGGTTTTATCAGAACCGCCGCGCTGGAGCTGGCACGGGAGAATATAACGGTCAACGGCGTGGAACCGGGGTATATTCTGACCCAGGCTATGTCTTTGCTAGCCGAGGGTGATGAGCTGGCGGAAATGGCGTCGCTGATTCCCAATGGCGATCTTGGCGAACCCAAAGACATCGCCAATACCATGCTATTTCTAGCGTCGGATGAGGCGTCTTACATTACCGGGCAGACAATAGTCGTCGATGGTGGCTCAACCTTACCGGAGAGCCCCGTTGTACTAAAGCAGTTTTATAGAGACAAGGCTTAGCGCTCACATGTTTAGAGGAGAACAAAGAGATGCGTGAAGACGAACTATTGCAGCGCCGCTACCGGTTATTGGGCGAGAAAGCGCCACTGTTTTATGATGAACCCGTGCATATCGTCAAGGGCGAAGGCGTGTGGTTGTACGATGCAGCAGGCAAACGCTATCTGGATGTGTATAACAATGTTCCCAATGTGGGGCACTGCCACCCTCGCGTAGTGGAAGCGCTCAGCAAGCAAGCGGGGATTCTCAATATTCATACGCGCTATCTGCACGAAACTATTGTTGAGTACGGCGAGAAGCTGACCGCCAAATTTGACGACTCGCTGTCAATGTTGTTCCTGACCTGTACCGGTAGCGAGGCGAACGAAGTCGCCTTACGCATCGCGCGACATCACAGCGGAGGCAAGGGCATTATCTGCACCAATGCCACCTACCACGGTAACACCACCGCAGTCGACGCCTTGGCCACTCTGTTCAACGATGGCAAACCCAATGGACCCAATGTGCGCGCCGTCAATTTCCCGGATGCTTACCGCCCACTGGATGGGCTCGCAGGTGAAGCCCTCGCCGACGCCTATGCCAATCAGATCAAGGAAGCCATTAATACTTTCAAAGCGGAAGGCGTTGGTTTTGCCGGCCTGCTGTTCTGCCCTATATTTGCCAACGAAGGTTTACCAAATGTGCCTGCAGGTTATCTGCATAAGGTCGCCCACTACGTTCGTGGTGCGGGAGGGGTGCTTATTTTTGATGAAGTCCAGTCCGCCTTCGGCCGCACTGGAAAAATGTGGGGGCACGAGCACGCGGGCGTAATCCCTGACATCATCACGCTAGGTAAACCCATGGGCAACGGCCACCCACTCGCGGGGGCGATCTGCCGCCCTGAGTTAGGCAACGCATTTCGCGATGAGGTGATGTACTTCAACACCTTTGGCGGCAATCCGGTTTCTTGCGCGGTTGGCCTTGCTGTACTCGAGGTTATAGAACAGGAAAACCTGGTTGAGAATGCGAACGAGGTCGGCACTTATCTCACGCAAGGCTTAGCACAGCTGGCTGACCGATATGAGCTAATCGGCGACGTGCGCGGTCAAGGACTATTCTTTGGGGTCGAACTGGTGCA
>JBPCXM010000199.1:0-4747 GCA_051008535.1 Pseudomonadales bacterium
CTTTATTGATGTCGAAACTATTTAATTATTCGTGGCGTTTGTGTGTGGCATTGGGTATCTCATGTTTTTTCGGTTTCCCCGGCACGTATACAATTCCTCAGGAAGTCGCCAAGGCGCAAGGTGCAACCCCGCAAGAGCAAGAATACCTGCTGAATTTATATTTGCCAAAAATGCTTGTCGCTGGTTTTACAACTGTCAGCGTGGCCTCCGTGTTTATCGCCGGCTTTATGGTCAAGCTGCTATAGATGATGGCGTTGCGCGATTCAAATCTAGCCGCCTCGTACTTTACGCCTGGAAATTCGAAATTTCTGTTGTTATATAAAGCAAACATTAAGTCGTTGCCGTGCTCGACTGTTGACGGCTCCGCGGGCCTGCGGGATAGTTACTGCCAAGAGCGCAAGATTATTTTCATCAGTCAGTAGTGACTACTTCGGAGAGCTAGCATGGTCAGCATTTCAAACTGTTTTTCTCTGTCTTATCAGGAATCCCGCGAAAAATTCTTAACTGCTGCGCGGGATGCCGGCGCAGAGATCACTTCGATAGCACACCCTGAAAAAGGTCCGGAAGGTGAAGATCTGTTTATGGACATCGCCTGTGTGGGAAATGTGGATTCCAAAGTAGTAGTCATCGTCGTTGCCGGCACGCACGGGATAGAAGGGTTTTGCGGAGCCGGCATCCAGATCAACTTTCTGCGTAACAGCGAAGTTCTGCAGCGTTTGCAAGATGTTAAGTTGGTGTTGATACACGGTCACAACCCCCATGGCTTTGCCTGGCTGCGAAGAGTAAATGAAAACAATGTTGACCTAAATCGAAATTATGTCGATTTCGCAGAATCCCAGGACATGAATGAAGCCTATCTCGGTGTTAAGGACCTTATTCTCCCCGAGCACTACGGTGAAGAATCAGAGAAAGCGCTTGCAGAATGGACCGAAGAAAATGGCTTAGACCAGTTCCAAAAGATTGTGATGGGGGGGCAGCGAGTGGATCCAAACGGGCTCTTTTTCGGTGGCACCAGCGAAGCCTGGTCTAACAAAACGATGCGGGAGATTCTACCCAATTTGGTGGCGAATCAGGAAATTGTTGGGCTGATGGACGTGCACACGGGTCTTGGTCCCTATGGGCATGGTGACCTTATTCACTCTTACCCTAAGGGCTCTGACGAATATACGGCCCTTCGTGACTGGTACGGTGACGAGATGATAGGTATCAATGCCGGAGAATACGGTGATGTGGTTGCCGCAGTCCCCCGAGGCCCCATTGTATCGTCGTTAGATTTATTGTTGCCTGACAAAAAATCAATTGCGTTTGTGATTGAGTACGGCACCGTTGAATTTGAACGAGTATTGAAAGCGCTGCGCGCAGACAACTGGCTGCATATTCATGGTGATGTCAATTCCCAACGCGGCAAGGAAATTAAGGATGAAATGCGCGCCTGCTTCTATTGCGAGTCTGATGAATGGCGCAAAAAGATTTGGAACCGGGGCCTCTGGTCGGTAGAAAAGCTGGCTGAAGGGCTAGTAAAAAGTTTGAGTCCAGCAGTGTCGCCGTGATGATTCTTAAATTTTCGTTTTAGAGAACATCTTTCAACAGCTCACATGCGATGATGACACGTTGGATTTCGCTGGAACCTTCATAGATAGACGTCAGGCGCGCGTCCCTGGTCATACGCTCCAGTGGGTACTCACGCATATAGCCCACGCCACCCATTATCTGCAAGGCGGAGTAACAAGCGTCGTTGGCCTTTTCACTGGCAAACAGCTTGGCCATCGACGCAGCGGCTCCAAACGGCTGGTCTTGCTCTTTCTGAAAAGCCGCTTGCATGATCAGCAGGCGCGCCGCTTCCAGTTCGGTGTAACGATCGGCCAGCATCCATTGCAAACCCTGAAAGTGGCCGATTTTCTGACCAAATTGCTCACGCTCACCGAGATAGAGACGCGCATAATCCATGGCGGCCTGGCCGATACCCAGTGCCAATGAAGCGATGCCGATGCGCCCCCCGGCAAGTTCCCCAACAGCCACTTTATAACCCCGGCCTTCGCTGCCCATCAGTGCGCTGGCCGGAACACGGCAATCGTCAAAGTTCACGGTATTGGTCGCCGACCCTCGCTGGCCCATTTTATCCTCTGCCTTGCTGATGCTGAGGCCGGGTGTTCCGGTCTCAACCAGAAAGCAGGAAATACCCTTACCCTTGGCAGCCGTCGGGTCGGTCACCGCCCAAACAACGAGAACACCTGCGTATTCGGCGCTGGTAATAAACACTTTACTGCCATTCAACACCCACTCCTCGCCCTCTCTTCGGGCGCTGGTGCGCATGGCGGCGGGATCCGATCCGGCATTGGTTTCGGTCAGGCAAAATCCGGCGGCGGGGTATTCCCCGTTGCAGATCTTGGGCAAGTATGTTTGCTTTTGTGTCTCATTGCCCACCGCCTGGATGACCTCGGCCACCATATTAGTGACCGATGTTGTCACGGCGGTAGCGGCACAGGCGCGGGCAATTTCGGTAATTGCCGCACTGAAAGCGATCACGCCGGCTTCTGTGCCGCCGTATTCGGTTTTGATATTCAAGCCCATAAAGCCCAACTCGGCAAGACTTCGCAGGTTTGTCAAAAACGTATCGCGACCGTCGTGCCGGTCCAGCGCTTCAGCATTCGCAGCTAGTTCGTTGTCGGCAAACTGGCGAGCCGTTTGCTGGATCATCGCCTGTTCTTCGGATAGTGACAGTTGCATCGATTACTCCTTTCAACGGTGACCAGTGCGTGGACTAATAGAGACCCCTTTCAAACATTGAAGCGCCGCTTGTTAGGATTCTATCGGGTAGACGGGCAAGGTCGCATGGGTAATCTGGCGCAGTATGCGCACCACCTGGCAAGCATAACCAAACTCGTTGTCGTACCACACATAAAGCACGCAGCGCTTGCCGTCGACGATGGTCGACAGCGCATCGAACACACCGGTAGAGCGTGCGCCGACAAAATCGGTTGATACTGCTTCTGGAGAGTTCGAGTAACCCACTTGTTTTTGCAAGTTGGAGTGTAGCGCGATATAGCGCATAAAATCGTTAAGCTCTTCCGCGGTTGTGCTGGTTTCAAGGTTAAAATTCATGATCGCCAATGAAACATTGGGCGTGGGCACGCGCACCGAACTGCCACTGAGCTTGCCTTCCATTTCTGGCAATGCCTTGGCCACCGCTTTGGCGGCGCCGGTTTCCGTCAAGACCATGTTTAGCACAGCGCTGCGGCCTCTGCGGTCGCCTTTATGATAATTATCTATCAGGTTTTGGTCGTTGGTGTACGCGTGCACGGTTTCCATATGGCCGTTGATAATGCCGTATTTATCATTGATTGATTTGATGACAGGAGCGATTGCATTGGTCGTGCACGACGCAGCCGATAGTATGTTGTCGTCAGCGGAAATACTTGCGTTGTTGATGCCGTGCACAATATTTTTAATAGCGCCCTTGCCCGGCGCGGTCAGCAGTACCTGCGAAATTCCGCTAGCTTGCAGGTGCTGACCAAGGCCCTCTTCGTCGCGCCATAAGCCGGTATTGTCGACCACCACCGCGTTGTTGATGCCGTAGGTGGTGTAATCAATCTCGGACGGTGAATTCGCGTAGATGATGCGAATCCTCCGGCCGTTCACAATCAGCGTTGAATTATCGTGATCGATGCGAATGACGCCGTTAAACGGGCCATGAACAGAATCGAGGCGCAACAGGCTGGCCCGCTTTTCCAGGTCATCGCCTTTGCCCTTTCGAACAACGATGGCGCGCAAGCGCATGCCCCTGCCACCGCCGGTTCGGTCACACAGCAAGCGCGCCAGCAGGCGGCCAATGCGACCGAAACCGTATAACACCACGTCTTTCTGTGAGCCGGAGTGTGTGTCTAACTCGGCGGTATCGCCCACATACGCGGTTTGCAACTCTTCGTCGAGAAATTCCTTAGGCGATTTTCTCTCGTCCTGGCTAAAGAACTTCACCACCAGTTTGCCTATATCAATATGCGCGGCGCGCAAGGGTAGCGTGTCCAGCAGCGTCAATATGCGCAAGGTATCCGTCGGAACCAGCCGCGCATGCTCGACTTGACCAGCGAATTCGTGCGCCTTGAGTATGTCGTTCACGGTTCGCTTGACCATCAATTGCCCAAAGATGGAAATTTCTACCGATCGCTCACGGTACAGTTCACCAATAATCGGAATCATCGCTTCGGCGGCGCGTTCTTGCTCGTCCCAGGCTTTGGAGTCGAGTTCGTTTGTATCGGTCATGATCTTTGCTCCGTTGTTCAAGGTGTATCAAGGCTCGATTGCCGTTCAAATGGTGATGTTCCGTCACTTATTCAGGCATCAACCCGTTAACACGCTCCAGCGCTTCGAGGTACTCGTTGATCAGTCGGTAAATCACGTTGCGGCAAGATTCGACATCGTTGATCTGGCCGATGACTTGACCGCAGATATTCATGGCGACCTTTTGCGTATCATCGGTGCCTGCGTACAACTCGGTACGGCGCATTGCGTCTGCGGTTACCAGACCGTGCAACGGCATTGGCAGCGGATCCAGATTGTCTGGGTTATCCCAGGCCTCTGTCCAATCGTTGCGTAATACCCTGGCGCCCTTGCCGGTCCAGGCTTTAGTGCGAACGGTATCGTCTACACCTGCGTCAAGCAGGCTTTGTTTTTGTGCGGGTTGCGCATGCGCTTCTTCCACGGTTAACCACAATGAACCCGTCCACACACCAGCCGCACCCAAGGACAT
>JBPCXM010000200.1:0-6061 GCA_051008535.1 Pseudomonadales bacterium
AGCTCGCTGCCAGCGGCGGAGCAAAAATCGTAGTATCGGATGTTAACGAAGCTGACGGCACGGCCGTCGTCGAAGAAATAAAGCAAGCGGGCGGCGAAGCGATTTTTCAGCACTGCGACGTCAGCAACGAAGATCAAGTCAAAGCACTGATGGAGGCGGCCAGCACTGCGTATGGCGGTTTTGACGTACTGCACAATAACGCCGGCATTCACGAAAGCATGGTCAGCCAAGACCTATCGCTGGAGACTATGACGCGGGAAACTTTCGAGAAGGTTGTCAATATCAACCTTATAGGTCCTTGGCTGTGCGCCAAGTACGCGCTGCCATACCTCAAAGATAGCACGCACGCCTCTATTATCAATGCGGGTTCGACCAGTTCTATTTCCGGCTACCCCCAATGTGTTGCCTACGGTTCGACCAAAGGCGCGATCATGCAGATGACGAAATGCCTGGCAATTGATCTGGCGCCATACAAGATCCGGGTGAACTGCTATTGCCCCGGTTCGATCCACACGAAAATGGTCGATGATTTTCTGGCGGCGGCGCCCGACCCTTCGGCAATGTTGAACACCATGACCATGACTCACCTAATTCCACGCATGGGTACGCCGACTGACGTGGCTGAACTGGTGTGCTTCCTCGCCAGTGATAATTCGCAATTCATTAACGGTGTGGCGTGGCTGATTGACGGTGGTTCTCTTGCCTGGCGAGGCACGCTGGATATTTTAGGGATGGGGGATTCAGTATGAGCTTGTCAACCGATGCCAAATTGGCGATTCAGGAGCTATTGAGCCGCGCTGCGTATAGCCTCGACGAACGCATTGAAGATGTTTTAGCAGCCTGCTTTGCGGAAGACGCCGAATTTAGTCTGCGTATCGCCGGCGGTGACCTGGTCGGACCATTCACAGGGCGCGAGGGCATCATGACATTGATGACTGACTCCTTCGCTCAACAAACAGATCAGCGGCGGCATGTTGTTTCAAATATTTTCTTTGAATCCTGGGATAAGCAAAAGGCGACTGTGCTCTCAAACCTGACGCTGTTCGCCACGGAAAACGACGAGATACGGCTAATTACCGCCGGAGTATACAAAGATGAAGTCGTTCACAACGACGGAGAGTGGCTGTTGCACCGGCGCCATCTCAACCTTGATTTACCTTACTAGAGCACCTGTCGGTAATTCGCTGTGAACATCGGCAAGATCCCGGCCAAAATTGCCCGGCTTGATCCTCAGCGTGAAGCGCTGATCGACGTCAGTGATGGGCGGCGAGTCACTTATGGCGCACTGGATGAACGCGTACGCCGGTTGGCAAATGGCCTCACCCAAACATTGGGCTTAAAGCGTGGCGAGCGTGTTGCGATTCTCGCAAAAAATTGCATCGAATATATGGAGGTCTATTACGCCTGCGCGCGCTGCGGATTAATTACCCAGCCCCTAAACTGGCGCCTCGGCGTGGAGGAATTAAGTCGTATCCTGCACAACGGCGAACCGACGGCGGTAGTTGTTTCCACCGAGTATCAGTCCGAGAAAGAGGCCGTCCAAGCAGAGGTTACGGCATCACACTGGCTTATGTTTGGAGACGGTAGCGATGGTTCCTACGAGGCATTGATCGCCAACTCGCCCGCGACCGAGCCACCGATGTCAGACACAGTGGGCGATGATGACCCGGTGTTGATTCTTTACACCGGAGGAACAACTGGCGAGTCCAAGGGAGCATTGCACACGCACAAGTCTTTGTTCATGGGCATGCTCAACCAAACCGTCGCCGAACGGATTGTGCCTACCGACGTCTATATGTTGACCGGGCAGATGTTTCATATCCCGGTCGCGTTGGCCATGAACTATATGGCGCATGGCTGCCCGCTGGTGCTGATTAATTTCGACGCCAAGTTAGCCCTGGAAGTGATCCAGAGAGAGCGCGTTTCGGCATTCCTCGGTATCACCACAATGCTTAACTGGATGATGGCCGTCGAAGATTTCGACAGCTATGACCTCACAAGCTTGCGCAACATTCAGTACGGCGGCGGGCCAATGCCCAGAAGCGTGGTGCAAGCCGCACTGGAAGCTTTTCCCTGTTCGATTATTCAAGGCTACGGCCAAACCGAAGGCATGACAATGAGTTTCTTAGCACAAGAAGATCACAACAAAGCCTTGCAGGGGGAACATCCGGAACGACTGGCGTCTTGTGGTCGTGAGGGTCACATAACCTCAATTAAACTCGTCGATTCTAACAACAATACCGTGCCGCGCGATGCGCATACACCTGGCGAAATTCTGATTCAGTCCGAAGCTAACATGGTCGAGTACTGGCGCCGACCCGATTTGACTGCAGACACACTTCAAAACGATTGGATGCGCACCGGTGATATCGCCGTATGGGACGAAGACGGCTATATTTTTATTGTCGACCGCGCCAAAGACATGATTATTTCGGGCGGCGAAAATATATATAGCACCCAAGTCGAGGCGGCAATCCACCAACACCCTGCTGTGCTGGAATCGGCAGTTTTTGGCGTACCCGATGATCAGTGGGGTGAAGCAGTCAAGGCGGTGGTGGTGCTGAAACCGGGACAGGAAGCAACTGAACAAGAGATCATAGACACCGCCAGCCAGCACCTTGCGTCGTATCAAAAGCCGCGCTCGGTGGATTTTGTCGACAGCCTGCCCAAAGCACCCACCGGCAAGATTCTAAAACGCAACCTACGTGACCCCTACTGGGTGTCAACCGACAAAAACGTATGAGCGGCTTACTCAGCGAAAGCTTGCTTGCCAATATCGGGCGCACCAGCCCCCCGTGTACCGAAATTGTGACCCGTCGTGATATTCGCAAGTATGCGGTTGCGACTGGGCAGCGCCAACGTAAATACCTGGATGGTGATCAAGCACCTCCAATGTTTCACGTCGCTTTATTCTGGGAGGTTGTCGAGCTCGATCAGCTGACCTCGGACGGTGTGTCTATCGACTCTTTGTTGCCAAAATTTCCGTTGCAGAAGGCCATGGCCGGCGGACTAGACATCCAATACCACAAGCCCATACTCCCCGGTGATCACTTGACTGCTACTCGCACACTGACTGACATTTATGAAAAGTCGGGTTCCTCCGGGCCTCTAATTTTCTACCAAGTAATTATGAATGTGGTTGACGATCGCGAGGGCCTAGTCGTAACGGAAAAAACTACGCGGATACTGCGGTAGAAGAAATGCTTCGTTTTAGAGATATAACAATCGGCACGGTGATACCCGGCAGGATGTACCAACCAGACAACGTGCAGTTATTTCTCTATAACGCAGCACTTTGGAATGCTCACAGAATTCACTTCGACCAGCCCTACGCGACCGAAGTTGAAGGCTATCCCGGCCTGGTGCTCGCCGGCCCACTGCTGGGCGACTGGTTGCACCAGTGCGTTGAGGAGTGGCTAGGCCAAAGTGGAAGTCTGGTATCGATGCAATACTCTAATCGTATGGCTTCTTATGTAGGCGAAACTCTGTGCAGCGGCGGCACTGTGACGCATTGCGATAGTAAAAGCAATGAAATCGAGATTGACGTCTTTATCAAGAATGAGGCAGCAAGCGTGGTGGCACCCGGCACGGCGATCGTTCGCTTTCACAATCAATGAGTTCTTATCGGCCATCGTTGCGCGGAAAAGTCGCCATTGTCGGTGCGGCAGATACCGAAGTGGGAGTGGTCCCAAATTTGGGGGCGACTGAACTGTGTGTCGATGCGGCGTGCAGAGTCTTGGCGGATGCCGGTATTGCAAAGCAAGACGTGGACGGCTTGATCACCTGCAATTCCATGGCTACACCGATTATGTATCACGCTGAAGCCATTGCCGAATACCTGCAGATTTTTCCGCGTTATTGTATCAGCGTCGGCACCGGCGGTGGTACCACCTTTTCTGTGTTGCATCATGCTGCTTCAGCAATTGTCACCGGTATGGCCGACACCATATTAATTGCCATGGCTGATAGCTTGCGTAGTGGCTTGACGCGCGAGCAAGCCATGCTGACTCAATCGTCAACCGGCCACCCAGAATTTGAACAGCCCTATGGGCCGACAGTGCCGGCATACTACGCATTGATTGCGCAAGCACACATGGCAGAATTCGGTACCTCAGCAGCGCAATTCGCAGAGATCGCCGTCGCCTGCCGCCAACACGCCGAAATGAATCCCAGCGCACAGATGCGCAAGCCGATTAGCGTCGACGATGTGCTGGCCTCTCGCATGATCGCCGACCCTTTGCACTTGCTTGATTGTTCTCTGGTATCTGACGGTGGTGCCGCGATTATCATGACCTCCGCCGAACGGGCAAAGGATTTTCCGCATACGCCAGTGTATTTGTTGGGAGTAGGGGAAGGGCACGGTCACGAGCACATCAGTCAGGCGCGTAGTTTGACGACTTCGGCGGCCGTAGATTCCGGTGCGCGAGCATTTGCAATGGCGGGTTTAACACCCGGCGATGTTGATTTCGCCCAGCTATACGATTGCTTTACCCCTAAGGTATTAGTGGAGTTGGAAGATCTAGGTTTTTGCCGCAAGGGTGAGGGGGGTGGGTTTGTGCAATCCGGCGCTATTCGCCCTAACGGGCAATTGCCGGTGAATACGCACGGTGGCCTGTTGTCGCATTGCCACCCGGGCAACCCCGGCTCCATGTTTGCCCTCACTGAATCGGTTTGGCAGCTACGCCACACAGCAGGTGAGCGGCAAGTCATTGGTGCCGAAACAGCGCTACTGCATGCGCAAGGGGGCATCATGTCCAGCCATACAACGGCTATTTTGAGTCGGGAGCGATGATGGTAGTGGATCAACTTCCGACGCTCTCCCCTGTATCGGCCCCATTCTGGGAGGGCTGTCAGATTGGCGAACTACGTCTACAAAAATGCAGCAGTTGCACGCATGTGCAGTTTTATCCACGTATGATCTGTAGCCAATGCTTGAGTGATACGCTGACGTGGACAGTTGCCACTGGTGGCGGTGTAATAGCTAGTTATGCCGTTATTCGGCAGTCAGTATCGAAAGCCTACGCCACAAAAGTGCCTTACATCGTCGCGCTGATTGATCTCGTCGAGGGGCCACGCATGATGAGTCTTATCGATGAAGAAGAACCAGGTCAGGTGAGCATTGGCGACGCGGTGCATGTCGCTTTCAGGCAATGGCCCGGCGACATGATCTTGCCTGTCTTTACTTTAGGAGAAAGAGCATGACTATTGACCTTATTCATCATGCGGTCATTAATCCTGATGCACCGGCGGAATCACTGGAGGCCAAGCAACCGCATATCGATAACGGTGCCGATCGCTTTGCAAAAGACGGCTACTTTTGTCGCGATTACATGCAGAAGGAATGGGAAAAGCTATGGACTCAAAGCTGGTTGCTGGCGGGAGTCACGGCTGATGTTAGTGAAGTCGGTGATTTCTTTGTATTCGACATCCGCGACGAATCCATATTAGTGACCCGCACGGACCAGGGCCTGCGTGCCTTTTACAATGTATGTAGTCATCGTGGTTGCCGCCTCGTACACGAAGAAAAAGGCCACAAGAATGTATTTGTGTGTCCCTTCCATCGCTGGAGTTTCGATAACAACGGCGCTTTACGTCGCATCACCGACGAGACCACCTTTCAGCAAGAAGTGATTTCCCAGCGGCCTGGCTTGACGCCAGTTGCCTGCGAACAGCATGCCGGCCTGGTGTTTGTCAGCATGAGCGAAGCGCCTCCACCGCTGCGCGAAATGATTGGCCTGCCCGACGGCTATCTTGAGGCATACAAGATCGATCAAATGCGCGTGGTGCGTCACGTGCAGACCGAATGGGCGGCAAATTGGAAAGTCGGCGTGGAAGCGTTCTACGAAAGCTATCACCTGCATTCGGTACACCCAGAGACCCGCGGCGTGATGGGCGACCTGAATGTGCAGTACGATCTATACCCCCATGGCGCCAGCCGCATGATTGTACCCCTGGGGCAACCCAGCCCGCGCTTCGAGGACCAGGAAACGGTCAACGAAGGCTTGCAAATCATGTTGCGGGAGGCCGGCGTCGATCCACAAAGTTTCCGCGGTTCCGCAGC
>JBPCXM010000201.1:0-7577 GCA_051008535.1 Pseudomonadales bacterium
ACGTGATATCGCTGGCGGGTGTGGCCTTTGCGATTGGCATGACGCTCGACAACTCCATTGTTGCATTGGAGAATATCGCGCGACACCTGGCAATGGGTAAAAGCCGCTTTGCTGCCGCGTTAGAAGGCATCCAGGAAGTATGGCCTGCTATTTTAGCTTCCACTCTCACAACCTTGATGGTATTTCTACCAGTGATCTTTCTTAAGATGGAGGCGGGCCAACTCTATTCCGATATCGCGGCAGCGATCGCGGTCTCTATCCTCATGTCCATGCTGATTGCGATTACGCTTATCCCGGCGGCCAGCAGCCGCCTGCTAAATCTTCGGGAAGTGGGTAGCGATAACAGTTTGTTTGGTCGCCTTCTCCACCGATCTACCCACTTTGGGGAAAGTATCGCAGCGCGGCTACTGCGCGCAACGACTTGGTTGCTGCAACGGCTCGGTAGGCAGATATGGACTCTGGTTATAACCTTGTTTGTTACGCTGTCGATCTTGTTGTTTATGATTCCGGCGGCTGAATATTTGCCCGAAGGGGAGGAGTCCAAAATATTTGGTCGTATGCTCGCGCCGCCGGGCTATAACATCCAGACCATGCTCGATGTTTGGCGCAAGATTGACCCCGAGTTTTCGTCACAAGTAGGCGCCTCTGCGGAGGCCTTCGACGCCGGCGAAGTTGCAATGCCGCCGCTGAATGATCAGCTTGTTATCCTCCGGGCCGGATCTATGACATTCATCACCGAGCCGCTGTCTGCCAAATATACACCGGCGCTGATTGACGTCGCGACCGACCGTTTTCAGGCCATCCCCGGCATGCGCTCTTTCGTGGTACGCGGCTCGATTTTTTCTGACAATCGCGGCGGCACCCGCAGCATCAATATCGAACTGACCGGCCGCAATCTGGAAAAGCTTTATGCAACCGCGTTAACCGTGTTTGACCGCGCTGATGACCTCTTCGAAGGGGCGCAACTAAACGCGGACCCGCCTCCACCGACTCTGAACATGTCGCAACCGATTGCCCGCATCGTGCCCGATTGGGAGCGCGCGGCGGAACTCAATATCGGCCAGGACGAATTGGGCTACAGCGTATGGGCTTATTCCGATGGCGCCTTCGTCGATGAGTTTTTTTTGGATGACGACAAAATCGATATGTACCTGTTCGCAAGCACGGGTATTATCAAACAACCCAGCGATCTCGAAAACGTGATGCTATATACCAGTGAAGGCCAGCAAGTGCCACTTTCGGCCGTTGCGCGTGTTGAAGAAACCGTTGGCACATCGGATATCTCCCGCATCGATGCCTTGCGTACGGTTACCTTACAAATTATTCCGCCGCGCTCTATCGCTCTGGAAAACGCAGTAAAAATTGTTCAGTCGGATCTGCTAGCGCCTATGCGCGCCGAAAACGAAATACCAGCGGAAATCACAGTCGATATTACTGGCGCCACCAGCGAGTTGGAAAAAACACGCGCGGCGTTGAGCGGAAATTTTGCGCTAGCCATACTGATTGCTTACTTGCTGTTGGTAGCCGTTTTCTCCCACTGGGGCTTTCCGCTCATTATTATGACTACGGTGCCAATTGGTATCAGCGGTGGTATTCTCGGTTTGTGGTTATACAATCTTGTCGGCGACAGTCTGGGTTTACTCGGGCTACAACCGATCCATCAACCTTTCGATATTATCACCATGTTAGGGTTTTTGATTCTGATCGGTACTGTCGTCAATAACCCGATTTTGATCGTCGAACGATCAGTCAATAACCTCAAAGCGAAGGGTATGGAGATTGCAGAAGCAATTCTGGAGGCAATCAAGGTGCGCTTGCGTCCCGTCATGATGTCCTCGCTGACAACGGTCTTCGGTTTGTCACCCTTGGTGCTCCTTCCTGGCGCGGGTTCCGAACTCTACCGTGGTCTGGGAGCCATTGTCCTCTTCGGTCTGCTATTTTCCAGCATTGTGACCCTAACTATTTTACCGGTGATTTTGTCACTAGTGTTTCACCTGCGTGAATGTGTAATCCAATCTGGTTGGAAAAACCTGATATTAGGGAGCCATAGACTTGTACAGAGGCTCCCTGGGCGGCGGAATCTAAAGGATCAACGGCGGTGACCATCAAAATTGCTTTCCTGGATCGGGCAACAATTGCGCCATACATCAATATGCGTAAGCCCGATTTTGCTCACCAATGGGTGGATTATGACAAGACAAGTCCCCAGCAAGTCGTCGATCGCCTGGCGGGATGCAATATAGCGATAGTTAACAAAGTGTCGCTGCGGCAACCACAGTTGAGCCAACTACCTGACTTGCAAATGATTGCCGTTGCCGCAACCGGTACTGATCGGATCGACCGGGACTATTGCCAACAACGCGGTATTGCCGTTACCAATATCCGCAATTACGCGACCACCAGCGTACCCGAGCATGCCTTAAGCATGATACTGGCCTTGCGGCGCAATATTTGCGCTTATCAGCAGGACGTGGCTGCGGGTGAATGGCAAAAAGCGGAGCAATTTTGTTTCTTCAATCATCCGATTAGTGATCTAGCCGGCAATCGTCTTGGCATTATTGGCGCTGGTGATTTGGGTCAGGCGCTGGCACGGCTGGCAACAGCCATTGGCATGCGGGTAATGCTTGCGGAACGAAAAGGTGCTGCTGAGACACGCTCAGGAAGAACGCCTTTTGATGAAGTGATTGCGACAAGTGACGTGGTTAGCCTGCATTGCCCGTTGACGCCGGAAACGAAAAATATGATAGCGCTTGATGAGTTGCGACGTATGAAAGACTCGGCCTTGATTATTAACACCGCACGCGGCGGCTTGGTCAACGAGGAAAATTTGGCAGCGGCATTGGAAAACGACTTGATTGCCGGCGCTGGCTTCGATGTGCTGAGCAGCGAGCCACCGTCTGATGGTCATCCATTTTTTGCGTTGCTGGATCTACCAAATTTCATTCTTACCCCACATGTTGCGTGGGCCAGCCAGCAAGCGATGCAAACACTGGCGGATCAATTGATAGCTAACATCGAAAACTTTGTGGCGCGTAAGTCTGTTAGTGTTTGACTTCAACGCCTGATTTTCGGCGGCGACGATTTTTGCGAGGCGGTATAAAGACAACATGTTATTCGAATTACCAAGCGACGATGTTTTGTATGCAGCATTGACTGCGCGTGACCCGTCTTACGAAGGTTTCGCATACGTTGGTGTCACCAGCACGGGCATATTCTGTCGGCTGACATGTACGGCGCGCAATCCCAAACGTGAGAACGTCGTTTTTTATGATTCAGTCAAGGCCTGTATGGAAGCCGGGTTTCGTCCTTGCTTGCGTTGTAAGCCGCTGGCTCGTGCTGGCGCGCAAGATAGCGTGGTAAAAACTCTGATAGCTGCGTTGGAAGAAGCACCGCAACGCCGCTGGCGCGAAGTGGACCTGACCGCGATGGGGTTGGACCCGTCTACCGTTCGCCGTGCATTCAAACGCCATTTCGGTATGAGTTTCATTGAGATGGCGCGTTTGCGTAGAGTGGGCCGCGCTGTGGATGGGCTGTCGGCAAATGCGCAAGTCATCGACGCACAACTGGATGCCGGTTTTCAATCCGGCAGCGGATTTCGAGCGGCCTTTAAACGCATTATCGGTGACACACCTAATGGTATTCGCGGCCGCGAAATGCTTAGGGCAGACTGGATTGAGACCCCCGTTGGTCCAATGATTGCCGTAGCCGACGAGCACGCCCTGCATTTGCTGGAATTTTTTGATCGCAAAGCGCTGCCAACCGAACTGCAGCGGCTCAAGAAGGCGACTGGTTCGACAATTGGGGTCGGACGCTTTCCTCCAATTGCTCAAATCGCCGCGGAGCTCGAACGGTATTTCGCCGGCGAATCGGTGGCTTTCAAGACTCGGCTCGCGCTTCATGGCTCGCTCTTTACGCAGACCGTTTGGGATTCGCTGCGCAACATCCCGACCGGAGAAACCCGAAGCTACTCAGTCATGGCTGCAGATATCGGTAAACCCTCCGCTTCGAGGGCGGTCGCACGCGCAAATGGTGCAAACCAGATTGCCATAGTCATTCCATGCCATCGAGTGATCGGCGCCAAAGGTGCCCTCACTGGCTACGGTGGAGGATTGTGGCGCAAGGAGTGGCTGCTCAAACATGAAAAGCGAATGTTGGCGAACAGCGTTGTGGCGAATATCTAGGGAGCCTCTGAACAAGTCTATGGCGTCTCTGCGTGGCCTGAAGCGTACAAATGCAAGACGCGGATCGCTGTTAATGGCCTTAGTCCTTAACCAGATTCGCAACGCCGCAGTTGTGCGCTTCAGGCCGCGCCCTTCGGGGCTGACATGCGAGTCGCCACTCATTGTTGCGCCTTCTCGACAGGCCGACGCATGCCTTCAAAGTCGCGTCGCGATTGGCGACTCGCCTGTCAGCCAGAGACACCATAGACTTGTTCTGAGGCTCCCTAAGTTATAAATTTTACGAGAAGTGAGCTTTGCTTTAGACTCAGGCTTTAAAGAATTCATCACCCACTCGCCGCTTAGCCGTCGCAAAAGCCTCAAGCCCCAAATCTAAATCATCGCGCGTCAAAGCCGCTGACATTTGTGTGCGCACGCGAGGTTTATCCTTCGGCACGACGGGATAGGAGAATGCAACCACATAAACTCCCAGACCCAACAGTGCATCGGCAAACCTATCGCAAGCCGAGGCATCATTGAGCATAACTGGCACAATGGGGTGCTCTCCTGGCAACAAAGAAAACCCCAATCGTTCGAGACCTTGGCGGAAGTAATTGGTGTTTTCATGTAGCGTGTCGCGCAGCGCACTTGAGCTTGAAACCAAGTCAATGGCCTTCAGCGCACCAGCGACAGCAGTTGGCGGAATGGTATTGGAGAACAAATAAGGCCGAGAACGCTGACGTAACAACTCGACAATTTCGCTGCGCGCACTTGTGTAGCCTCCACTGGCGCCGCCTAGCGCTTTTCCTAAGGTGCCTGTTGTGATGTCAATCCGCGCCATGCAATCGCGATACTCGTGCGTACCGCGGCCATGGGTGCCAATAAAGCCAGTGGCGTGGCAGTCGTCGAAGTGTACCAGTGCTTCGTATTTTTCCGCGAGGTCGCAAATCTCGTCGAGACGTGCAATGGTGCCGTCCATGGAAAAAACCCCATCGCTGGTAATTAGCTTAAAACGTGCTCCCGCTTTGGTTGCTGCTTGTAATTGTGCCTCCAGGTCGGCCATATCGCTGTTGCGGTAGCGGTAGCGTTGCGCTTTACTGAGACGAATGCCGTCGATAATACTTGCGTGGTTTAGTTCATCCGAAATGACTGCATCGTCTGCGCTAAGCAGCGTCTCAAAGAGACCGCCATTGGCGTCGAAGCAAGAAGGGTAGAGGATGGTGTCTTCTGTACCGAGAAATTCACTCAGCCTGGCTTCTAATTGTTTGTGCAATGTTTGCGTACCGCAAATAAAGCGCACTGAGGCCATACCGAAGCCATACTCGGCCAGCCCTTCTTGGGCCGCTGCGTTAACCTCCGGGTGTTGTGCCAGCCCCAGGTAATTGTTGGCGCATAGGTTCAATACCTTGTTGCCGTTGCTGACTCCCACATACGCACCCTGCGGTGTCGTGATTTCGCGCTCGCGCTTCAAAAAGCCGGCGCTCTCAATTGCTGCCAGCTCAGCACTCAAATATTGTTGAAATTTACCGTACATTAGCTAACTCCAGTTCAAAATAACCTTGCTCGCATCGCCCGAAGACATTACATCGAAGCCGTGCTGAAACTCGGTGTAAGGCAAACGGTGAGTGATGACCGGCGAGATATCAAGACCGGACTCGACCATTACCGACATCTTGTACCAGGTCTCGTACATCTCGCGTCCATAGACGCCTTTCAAGGTGAGCATATTAAAAATAACGGTATTCCAGTCAATAGCGACGTCTTCGCTGGGTATGCCGAGCAATGCGACTTTGCCACCATGGCACATGTTCGCCAGTAAGTCTCGCAAGCCTGCCGCCGAGCCAGACATTTCCAGGCCGACATCGAAGCCTACCGACATGCCCAGTTTTTTTTGTACGTCGGACAGGTTTTCTGAGCGCGCGTCTACTGTACAGGTCGCACCTAACGTGGCCGCCAGCTGCAGCCGTTGTGGATTAAGGTCGGTAATCACCACATGGCGCGCGCCGGCGTGGCGACACACTGCCGCGGCCATCGCCCCGATCGGGCCAGCGCCGGTGATCAGCACATCTTCACCCAACAGATCGTACTGCAATGCGGTGTGCACAGCGTTTCCTAACGGGTCGAATAAGGCGGCAACGTCCAGGTTAATGCCGCTGCGATGCTCCCAGACGTTGGCCATTGGTAAAGATAAGTACTCGGCAAATGCTCCGGCGCGGTTCACACCAATGCCGCTGGTGTGCGAACAAAGATGGCGACGACCGGCCATGCAATTGCGGCAACGGCCACAGACCACGTGGCCTTCTCCCGACACGATCTGGCCGGCGTGAAAGTCATTGACATTGGAGCCGACTTCTACAATCTTGCCGACGAACTCATGGCCGACGACCATCGGTACTGCAATGGTCTTTTGCGCCCAGGCATCCCATGTATAAATATGCATATCGGTACCGCAAATTGCAGTACGCATGACCTTGATTAATACGTCGTTAATGCCAATTTCCGGCTCGGGCACGTCATCCAGCCATAAGCCCTGCGCTGCCTGCTTTTTTACCAATGCTTTCATGCAGATAATATCCAGAGTGTGATGTGGGCGATTCCCGCTGCCATGGTAATCCGGCGGCTAGGCCTGCTTCAAGCTGTATATCTCGCTCTTACCACTGAATGATTTCCGCACAGAGATTTGCAATAAACTTCGCACTTTCACCTTGCAGCAAATCGTTGTGAACTGCCGCCGGTGCGACCTGCACGCTGGCAATACCAGGCATGAGTTTTTGCCAATGATCCGGAGGTGCAAGTTTTTTTTTGACCGAATCGCTTCGGGCCCAGCTTTGGGAAACGATATACACTACCTTGCCCGCATAGGGCTTTATCTCATAGTTCGAAACTGCTCTAAATAACAGTCCATTCGTGTAATTTCTGGCTTCTAGGTCGGTCAAGGAATTGCCGCGTGTCAGTTTGTATTGCGCGCGATAATAGTTTAACTGTCTTTCTATCGCGGCCAAGCCGAAACGGCGGTAGGTACGGCGTAGTATTTGTGCTAATCGAGCCGACCCTCGCGCCGTGGATGCTTGCAGTTCGCCTTGCGGGAGATCCATCAGCAACAGCGTGGCTGGCTCTTCGCCCTGTCCCGCCAATTGCTGCCCCATCTCATAGATGATGATTCCCGCGGCGCTACCCGCTATGAAATAGTACGGCCCTTTCGGCTGAGCTGCTTTGACTTGTTGCAAGTAATTTTTGGCTATCTCTTCAATGCGTTCAAAACGCGGCATCGATGGCTTGCTTTTGGTGAGTACCATGCGCTTAGGCCACTGCGACAACCAGTATACGGCCTGCTCGCCGGAGAAATGCGGTGCAAGATTAAATGCATCACCATGAACGCAAAACAATCCAGGCTTGCCTTTCGCGGCTTTGAGCGTCAGT
>JBPCXM010000202.1:0-5702 GCA_051008535.1 Pseudomonadales bacterium
TCTAGTGCGCTTTGGCGAAGTTCGGCGGTTTTTTGCAGCTTTTTAGCGTCGTCGACCAGCTTTGGAATGTCTTTAACGGAGACACTAGTCGGGAATGCGAGTTTAAAACCGGGGCCACTATGGCCGCCATCTGCATCCCCTCGTTCACGCATTTCCACTGGCTGCATAACATTACTCATCTGCGGCATATCTTGCACGAAGACTTCGCCGGCATCGGCAGGGGGTGGTTCATTTGAAAATTGCCAACGGCCTTTAGCGTCCTTCCATTTATAGAGCTTCGGCGTTTTAACCGTCATGTCAATACCGGTGCTCTGCTCCAGTGCGCCGCTTGCCTTGTTCCAGGTTTTGACCAGTTTTTTGGTTGCACTGTTTACCGTGACATCGCCCGGCATCCAGTCATTCAGCGACATTAGCGGCTTGCCGCCCGGTCCAATCATAAACATGGGCAGAACGAGCAGCGCGAGCAGCGATAACAACATCATTTTGTGGCGAAATTTCATAGGCAACCAGGCTTAATAAACGACAACTCTTTATGAAAGTCTAGCTCAAAATTTGCACGTTGCCTGGTTTTACGTCTGTTCGCTCGAACGTCAAGGAGACGGTCTCTGGCGCCATTGCTCTGCGCTGTATTCGACCGCTTTTTGCTCCGAGCGGGTCGCCAGCTGAGTACGACCTTGTAGCGTGTAGATTTCTGCTTGTAGCTTGTATAACGCAGATTCAGTCGGTTTGATGGATTTCGCGCGCGCCAAATAGTCTAGCGCGCCCTGGTATTTGCCCGCCTTCAGTTCCCGTTGGGCAAGCGCCAGCAAATAGTACGGGTTTTTAAGGCGAAACTTTTTGACGAGCGCCGAGTAATACTTCGACTCTTCGGTCTTGCCCAGGTCGAGGGAAACCCGTGCCAGATTGCTCATGGCGACCTGTTCTTTCGGGTTCAATTCGAGTGCATAAAGAAGCGCAGTTTCGGCGCGCTTCAATTCGTCGACCCGGCGGTACAAGACGCCGAGATTCGACCAGGTAAACGCCGATTTCGGATCGGTTGCCAGTGCTTTGCGTAAATACAAAAAAGTCTGCGGATAATCTTTCGCATGTAAATACTCAATCGCGATGTTATTAAAATACTGTGCAAACGCCTCATTGTCGTCAATCACATCACCTTCAGCGACTACCTTACCACCGACGCTGCTATTAAAATCGATGGTACGGCGCTTGAACCTGTTTAAATCAACCACGACATTCACATGGCGGCGCAGCATAATAGAGTTATCAGATTTCGCCCACTCGGGCGCTACCAGCACATTTTGATAGTGCGCTTTAAGCCCCGCTTCGCGCGCCAGCGCAATAAACATATTGGTAAACGCCAAACAATTGCCAGATCTTGTATGGAATGCCTCGCGCGCGGTTTTGGTTTCTTCGGCTTGATAGCGCATGCCATGCACACCTGGACTAAACAAGGCATGCAGCAGATGGTGAACCCGATCTTGTTTGTATTTATACGGTAATACGTAGCGCTCAAGGAAAGACTTCATTTCCTTGTCGGAACTGAGCACATCGATGTCAGGCAACTCACTGGCGGCGACTTGGTGGCCTAGAAAAACCTCCCCAGTAAGCAAATCGTCCAGCTGTGCCTGCGGAATGCTTGCAGAATTGAGCTTAAGCGACGTTGTGCTGCAACCAGCTAGCAAAATGACGCCGCAAACAACAACGGCTATATGACGTGTGATGAGCAAGGCCATAGCGATGCCTCAAACCTATTACACCATTGCTGTTAGATATTTACTATTGTGAATGGTTTCCTTTTATTTCACGTTTTGTATCAACGCGGCCGCTAGCTCACGCACTAGTTTCTCTGCGTTAGCAGGCACAACTGCCCAACCTGCACAATAAGCAAGCAGATTACCTAGAATTTGTTTGTCGGCCGCACAATTCTGATGCGACAAAGGTCTCGACCGCACGCCATTATCGCACGATACGGCGATAATTTGCTGCTCCAGCTGCTCGGCTTTCAGCTCCAGCGTCTTTAGTTGTTGGTAGCACTCAGCAGCGGTGATGTGCGAGTTGGCAAGTTGTTGGACACGCCGGCGTAGCCTTCGAATACGCTGCGTATAGCGCCCGTTAAAAGATGCCAGCGCCAGGTCAATGCGGGCCCAGTATTCAGCAGCGAACGCCTGCCCACAGGAGCCAGCAAATCCAGCAAGCAGCAGCAAATTAACGTTCGCCTGATAGTCATCCTGCAATTGCAGACAAAGCCTTTGCACATCTACTTGTGCATAAGCGTCTAGCGAATAGCGCCAGTAGTACGCGGCAAACTGAGTAACCGATTCCATAGCGGCCGTTTACCAAAAGCCGTGTCAGCCGCGGCGCCAGGCATGGAATTTTTCCACCCATTGCAATAAGCCCTGCGGCGCGTGCTTCTTCTGCCACTCGCTGGCGGCGAATTTGTTCGCTTCCGCCAGGGTGGGGTAGATGTGAATCGTGCCCATAATTTTTTTCAAACCCAAACCATGTTTCATCGCCAGCACAAACTCGCTGATCAGCTCGCTGGCATGATAACCGACAATGGTCACGCCCAGAATTTTGTCCGAGCCACCTGGAGGAGTCAGCACTTTAACGAAACCGTGCGCTTCGCTATCGGCGATGGCGCGATCGAGATCGTCGATACCATAGCGAGTGACTTCATACGCTATATTTTTTTCTTGCGCGTCCATTTCATTAAGACCCACGCGCGCCACTTCAGGATCAGTAAAAGTCGCCCACGGAATCACCGAATAGTCAACCTTAAACTTTTTAACGATGCCAAACAGTGCATTAACCGTCGCGAACCATGCCTGGTGCGAAGCGGTATGGGTAAACTGGTAGGGACCAGCGACATCACCGCAAGCGTAAATATTCGGCATGCGAGTGCGTAAATAATCGTCCACCATTACCGTGCCATTGCGATTTAGTTCAAGCCCCAACTCCTCTAAACCAAGACCTTCGGTATTGGCGCGGCGCCCAACCGCCACCAAAATTTTCTCGAATGCGATGCGTTTCTCTGCGTCGTTTTGCTGAACAACAAGCGCACCCTCCTCTGCCGCTTGCGCTCTGGCGTTAAGAACGATGTTAATGCCGTCTGCCTCAAGCTGGCTCGCCACCTGTGCTGCGGCGTCTTCGTCCTCGCGTGGCAGGATACGCGGTTCCATATCCAGCAGCGTCACCTTCGAACCCAAGCGTGCAAACGCCTGCGCCAACTCGCAACCAATGGGGCCGGCGCCCAATATCAACAACTGCTCGGGCAGCGCTTCGAGTTGCCAAATGTTGTCCGAGGTTAAATATGATATCTGATCTATGCCCTTAATCGGCGGCACGAAGGGACGTGCGCCACTGGCGATGATGATATTGCCAGTGGTGATCACGCGGTCGCCAACTTGCACTTCGTAAGGAGACACGATACGTGCTTGCCCTTGCACACATTCGACCCCTAGCGATTCGAAGCGTTCAACCGAATCGTGCGGCTCGATAGTGCCAATGATTTTTTGCACACGACGCATGACCGCCGGAAAATCAATGCTAACTTCTCCGCTGTGCTGCAAGCCGTAGTCATCCATGCGCTCAAAGTAATGACGCATTTTCGCCGAGCGCAACAAAGCCTTGCTCGGCACACAACCAGTGTTCAGGCAATCGCCGCCCATTTTTTCGCTCTCAATCAGCACCGCTTTCGCTTTCACCGTGGTGCCGATAAGTGCCGAGACCAGACCGGCTGAGCCGGCGCCAATAACAACTACGTTGGCGTCCAGTTTAGCGGGTTTTTTGTAGGCTGCCATTGCCCGGCGCGCACTGATAATGTCCATAATTTTTCTCACAATAAAAGGGAAGACGGCCAGCAGTAGAAAAGACGATAACAATGCCGGAGACAACACTTGGCCAATGCTGTCAACCTCGGCAAGCTGCTTGCCTGCATTAACGTAAACCATGGTACCGGCGAGCATACCCACCTGACTGACAAGAAAGAATGTGAGTAACTTGATGGGCGTCAAGCCCATCAACAGGTTTACCAGAAAAAACGGAAAGGCCGGCACCAAACGAATACTAAACAAATAGAAGGCGCCATCTTTTTCCACGCCGCTATTGATGGCACCGAGCCGGTCACCGAACCGATTCTGCACCCAGTCGCGCAACAGCACACGTGCAACCAGGAACGCGATCGAAGCGCCAATCGTGCTGGCGAACGACACCAGGAACAAACCGGTCCAGAAACCGAATATGGCGCCGCCTGCCAATGTCATCAATGCGGCGCCGGGTAAAGATAGGCCGGTCACCACCACATAAATAAGAAAATACACCAGCGCCGTTTGCAGCGGGTGTTGCTGATAATATTCAAACAAGCGATATTTTTGCTGGTTGAAGTAGTCCAGCGTGAAGTAACTATCGATATCGAACGCGAAGAACGCGACGACAAGCACAAGCAGTATCGCTATTAGCGGCCATTTATTATTTGTCATTATCGGCTCTCAATTCAAGTGCGCTGTCATGTGACAGCAGAACAGTATTACAGGAAGTCTGATAGACTGCTTTGTATCACTTTGGTTCCTGCGCAATGCTTCGGTGCATTCAAGGGGGTCTACAATTTCTCGATATGCATATAACGAGCCGATATACGGCGTGGACCTTGAATATTACTGAACCTGCCCATATTATTCTTGTCAACTCAAAACACATAACGCTGGAGAGCAACTATGAGCGACACCATTGTTCACGTAACCGATGCTAACTTTGAAGAAGAGGTGCTGCAATCTGACGTCCCCGTATTGGTTGACTACTGGGCCGAGTGGTGCGGACCATGCAAAATGATTGCACCTGTGCTGGAAGAAATCGCCAAAGACTACGACGGCAAAGTCAAAATTTGCAAAATGGATGTCGACGCCAATCAAGACACGCCGCAAAAATTTGGGATTCGCGGCATTCCAACTTTGATGATGTTCAAAGGCGGTAACGCGGAGGCGACCAAAGTTGGTGCGCTGTCGAAAAATCAGCTCAGTGAATTTATCAACGCCAGTGTATAGGTTGTAAGTATTCTGTGAATTAGTAGCGGCTGTCGCCCAAGCAGCCGCTCTAAACTTGCAAATAGACTGGACTTCTGTCTAAAATCGCTCTATATTATTTTTACCACCATTTTTTCCCCCAAATCTCTCGCTTTTTAAACAACTCTTAGTTTCAACACAGCGAAACATCATAACTCCGCGCGCATGCTCTGCCGCACCCCTGTTGCATTCTCTCCACAAAACGTAGACCTCTATGAACCTAACTGACCTGAAGACCAAACCCATTTCCGAACTCGTCGAAATCGCTAAAGACATCGGCCTCGACAACCTGGCACGATCGCGCAAACAAGACATCATTTTTTCGATCCTCAAGCGCCACGCCAAAAGTGGGGAGGATATATACGGTGATGGTGTATTAGAAATATTGCAGGACGGCTTCGGTTTTCTGCGCTCGGCCGACTGCTCCTATCTGGCCGGCCCCGACGACATTTATGTCTCGCCAAGCCAGATAAGACGCTTCAATTTGCGCACCGGCGATTCTATTTCAGGCAAGATCCGCCCGCCAAAAGACAGTGAGCGTTACTTTGCGTTGCTCAAAGTCAGCGAGATCAACTTCACCAAGCCGGACAATTCGCGACAGAAAATTCTGTTTGAAAACCTCACGCCGCTGTTCCCCAACGAACG
>JBPCXM010000203.1:0-13041 GCA_051008535.1 Pseudomonadales bacterium
CTGCTGAGGATTTGCCCGAGTATGTTATACCTCAACCCAGGGATCGTAGCTGCCAAAGTTCCAAAGATAACCTTCAGGGTCGCGACAGGAATAGAGTCGGCCGCCGTAATCTTGGTCCTCGACCGGCATAACGATCTCGGCGCCTGCTGCGCCAGCTTGGGCGCAGTGTTCGTCCACGTCTTCTACGATTATGTAGGGGCTTTGTGAAACTACACCGCCCAGGGCGCCCGGCGGCTGTTGTAGCATGCCGAATTCGTCCTCGCGCGCAGAACCCAGCATGATCATACCGTTGCCGAAGGTTAGTTGGGCGTGCGCGATCTGCCCACTTTCGTCGGGCACAACGAGGTGCTTTTCAAAACCAAATGCCTCGCAAAGCCAGTTGATAGCGGCGGGTGCATCCTTGTATCGCATGGTTGGAATCACCGTAGCCGTGGTGTTCTTTGCATTGTCAGTCATAGTTGCCATCTCCTCAGCGCGCCTGGTATAAGCTTACTCAGCTTCACCACCTTCAGGACCATAGAAAACCACCCACGTCGCGAAATCATCGGTAAATTCTTCGAACCGGTGTTCTACTTCTGCAGCGACAAAGAGCACTTCGCCGCTCTCAAACTTTTGACGCGAATCACCATTGACAAAATAGCCCGAATCGGATGCATCGACATACACTTCATCACGGCTATGCGGGGTTTGTGTATCTACCTTGTCGGGTTTATAGATCTCGACTTCCAGCGAGCCATGTGAGAACAGTTTGATAAAAGGCTCAGAATGCCCATTTAGGGCGACAAGGGCGTTACCAACGGTTAACCTTTCCATGCTTTTGCCTCAATGCATCGCAGCTACAACATCTTACCCATCGGGCAAATACTCTTTGAAAGCATTGCCCAACTCGTAGTCATCTTTCTTTGGCACTTTATAGTATGTTCTGATGGCTACTGAGCCGTCTTCCTCAAACCGATAGGTCTCAATACTGTAACCGATAAAGGTTTCGCCATTGCTCGTTATATGATTTTCCAGCAACCAGGCAACTTCGTTACCACACACAAACAGTGAGTTTTCTGCGATCTTGAATTTATCGATGGCCTGGAACAGCTCCCACGAGTCTACAATTTCTTTGAAGCCGAATTTTTCTGGCGTACCAACCGGGTCCAGCATACGGAATTCCCCCGGCGCAACCCTCCTCCAATTCGCTATCCACGCTTCTTTGTCGCCGGCATTCCAGTACTTCACGTAATTTTCTGCCCACTGCAGTAACGCTTCTTTATTGGGGTAGGGCATTTCTATCTCCGTTTGATTTTCGCTTGATGCATAAAGATACTCCAACACCAAAGCGATTGCTAACCACCTGGTTTAAGCAAATAAAGGACTATTGCGCCGAACAGCGCAACGGATGCAACGATGTCGGCAATAACAACCTTGCGTATCGCATCATTGAACTCGCCGACGGAAAAGGACAGGAAGAAAAATGAGGATAAACTGACAACAGCGGCCAAAAAAGCCATAGGTTGAACAGCAGGAGCGAAGGCAGCATAAGCGAAGAATCCCCCTAGAATGCCAAACAACATGGCTCTGTGGCGCATGAGGATTTCCAGATTAGCGTTGTTTATTTCAATGCCGTACAGCGAGCTAAGCTTTTCGGCACCGAGAAAGCCGCTAATCGGAAGCAAGTGAATAACTGCCACCACAAGGAGAAGCCCAGCAATCAGTCGTTCGTTCATGTATGTCACCCCGCGCTGTCTATGCGATGAGGATGCACGTGATATCTGTTTGCGTCAATTACCCGATAGGTAAATCAGTTCGCGGTATCTGAGCTTTGCAGGTAAGCCTCGAATGCCTGAAGTGATTCGGAGAAGTTTTTTCGCCCAAAGCCGAAGCGGATGAACTTGTCCGAGCCGCCAAGAAAAGCGCTTGGTAGCAGGACCACTCCGGCTTGCTTAGCCACGGCATGGCAGTAGTCGGTCGTGGCGCCTTGTGTCGATTCAACCAAGGCGACCGATCCAGCCAATGGAGGGCGCCAGGTAAAGAGGTGCGACCACCTTGCAAAAAAAGGTTTGGCGAGCGCAAGGTTGTCGCGGATAATCGCGATGTTACGACTGATAATTTGTTCGCTCGCGCGCAAGGCGGCTTGTGCCAGGAATTCGACCGGCCCGGGCGCGCAGATTGAGGTGTACATCTTCCAATTCATCAGTTCATCCAGTAGCGCGGCGTTGCGGATGACTAACCAACCACAACGGAGACCGGGCAAGCCATAGGTTTTCGAAAGGCCGGAGAGTACAACGCTGCGCTCATAAAGTTCCGTCGCCGACTGCAGTTGAGAGTGTTCACCAAACTCCAATCCACGATACATTTCGTCACAAAATAACCAGGCGCCGCACTGCTGTACCCGTTCTGTCAACTCTTTGAACTCATCGGGCGTCGGCAAAAATCCCGTTGGGTTGTGCGGAAAGTTGACGACAACAAGTTTAGTTTTGTCACTTAACAATTCATACAATGCCGAGAAGTCCAATCGCCAACCTGACGTCGTCGGCGTGAGTTGCCAGCGTCGAACATTGCTACTGATGTGGCTCGGGAGGTTGCTTAGCGCGTCATAAGCAGGGCTGAGGACGACGGCTTCATCTTCGCTTCCAAGCAATGCACGCATGGTCAAATAGATGCCTTCAATCGGCGTTGCAAGAACGACAACGTCATCAGCCGAAACCCCTTGGTATGTTGCCGCGATCGCTTGACGTAACGCGGGATCGCCTTGCGATTCCGTATAGCCGAGCTTGAGCGCGCCTAAATCTTCCAGTGACATACCCGCCATTTGCATCAATTCCTGGACGGAAATCGCCTCACAATCAGAAGCCGACAGCAGGTGCGGCGCCGCGAACTCGTATTCGGCGTAAAAATGTTCAGTCTCAAACGCTTGAATCTGCACGTTACATCCTCGCTAGGCTGTTCCAGTTCCGGGCGTGTAGAGAATACTAGCCATGAAAGATTAACAAATCATGACAAATATCGCCGCAGTAATACCGACCGGGCGTTGAAAAAGATGGATACTTGAGGCTATGGGTGATTAGGGGAGTAAACTGTCGGTTATCTAAGGACGACTGGCGGGGCTAGCCCGCCTGATTTGCCAAGTAGTTATCCATGGTTGAGCGGAAACCTCGCGGAGAGAGCGATGACCAGCGTACTGGTCGTAGAAGACGATGACAAGATTGCGCGCAGCATTACGCGCTACCTCGAGATCGAAGGCTTTCAGGTGAGTCGCATGGCTGATGGTGACGACGCCGTTACGGCGATCCGGCAACAAGCCCCGGACCTTGTGGTGCTCGACCTAATGCTGCCGGGGCTAGACGGTATCGAAGTTTGCGCCGCCGTACGACCCAAGTACACTGGGGCCATTCTTATGTTGACAGCGAGCGAGGATGAGACCGACGAATTGGTGGCGCTGAAAACGGGCATCGATGACTTTGTGTCGAAACCCGTCCGCCTACCGGTCCTGCTTGCTCGCATCAACGCATTGTTACGCCGGGTCACACGCAGTGACGCATCTGAACAAATTAATACGCGCGATCTTTGCCTCGACAGAGGTCGGCGCACGGTAACGCGCGACGGCGCTGAGTTACCGCTTAGTGAAACAGAATTTGAAATAATGTGGGCGCTGGCCAAATGCCGAGGTGAGATCGTTAGCCGCGAGCAGCTGTTTGAATCAGTTCTCGGGCGTGAGTACGACGGACTCGACCGCTCCATCGATATGAAGATCTCCAGCATTCGCAAGAAACTCGGTGATAGCCAAACCCCGCCACGCTATATACGCTCCTTACGGAGTCGTGGTTATCTGCTGCTCTAATGCGCACACTGTTTATCCGCGTTGCCGCGATTATATTTGTCACAATCTTTATCGGCATCGATTTGATTGTTTATATAGCTGTATCCTCGTATTTGCAGCAACTAATTCAGCAACATATCGAGGCTACCGAGCGGGTGCATACGATATTGGTGAAAGAACTGAACGATAAACCCGAGGCGGAGTGGCAGGCTGTTATTCAACGCGTGGAGGCGTTACTCGATTATCGGATTGACATAGTTGAATCCAAGACGGGCGCCGAGTTAGTAGGCGAGGCCCCGTTTGTTGAACATACGCAGTCGTCTCTAGCTAAGGACGAAGTTGCCGCAATATGGCCTATCCCAGCGGGCGGCGGACGATCGCTTCGTTACGAGCAAACGTTTGTTGTGGACTGGAAACACGAAGACTTGCTGCTTTTCGCCTTACTGTTTGTGGCTTTGCCTATCGTTCTATATTTAGCCCTGCGGCCCATCGCCCGCAAGATCACTGACTTAAGCCAGGTCGCTCGCGAATATGCCGCGGGTAAGCTCGATGCACACTCGACAATGCCGGCGCCGCGGCCACTGGAACAGCTTGCGGACGATATTCATCAGATGGCGCGCGCGCTGCAGCTTAAGATACAAGAACAAAACGTGATGACGCATGCTATTTCGCACGAGCTAAAAACTCCGCTGACCCGCATGCGTATGGCCAATGATCTCGCGCTGAGAGAAGTAGACCCGCAGGCGTGGAAGGAACATCTGATCGAGCTTGACGATGACCTGACCATGCTTGAGAAAATCATGGCCGAAACGCTGGCCTTAACGCGGCTCACGTTCCAGAACGTGCCGCTAACGATTCGCGCATTGTTACTTCATGATGTCGTTCAAGAGAGTCTGCGCGAGTGTGCTACAGGCGCAGTAGACGTAGAGGTCGACATTCCACCAGGTGTCTCGGTGCTTGCAAACCCCGACGCGATTGAGCGTGTCTTTGTTAACGTGTTAGTGAATGCATTCCGATTCGCCCACCAACGCGTGTGCGTATCAGTTGAGGCGCGAAACGATCAGTGGATCACCACTATAGAGGACGACGGCCCGGGAATCTCAGTACAGGACCGGGACAAAATATTTATGCCTTTCGGGCGCGTGGAGACCAGCCGGTCAAGAGCATCGGGTAGTACAGGAATGGGTCTCGCGATCGCCGCGCTGCTGTTACAAAAATGCGAAGGATCCATTTGGCTGGATGAAAGCAACATGGGCGGCGCGCGGTTTCATATCGCGCTAACCGCGGACAACCCACGCCGCTAGATCTACGTTGCGCAACAAAGCCACCACAATTCATTACAAAAGAAAACGCTAACTGACTGCATTTTCCTATCATGCGCTGCAAACTAGCGCCATGAAATCAGTAGCCCTATCAACTATGAATATCGCTCCCACGGAGGAACGTGTTGCCCTACTTGATGTGCTCAGAGGCTTGGCGCTAGTTGGGATTCTGGTTGTGAATATGGAGTATTACAGCCAAACCGTATACGACGGTTGGGCGCAACCGGAGTTGCGCGGTTGGGCAGATTTGACTGCACGCTGGTTTGTTATTGCGTTCTTTCAGCTGAAATCTTATCTGTTGTTTGCCCTGCTGTTTGGCTATGGCATCGGCATGGGTTTACAAAGCGGCGGACAATCGGACACCGCTGCGGTAAAAGCGAGCCATTTGCGGCGTATGCTGTTTCTCGCCGTGGTGGGTGTTGTGCATGCGACGCTGTTGTTTTCGGGAGACATTCTGGTCACCTACGCGATCCTCGGCGTAATCAGTATTGCGTTTTGGCGTGCGTCAACGGCGCATTTGCTTACATGGTCAATTGCTATGTTTGTCGTGGGTATCGGTGTTGGGATCTCGCTGATCGTACTACTTCCCGTAGACATGGCGAGTGGCATTGACATTGGCGGCATTCGTGACATTTACGCACAAGGCACCGCGCTGCAGGTAATTGTGCAACGTATTGCCGATGTGGCTGTGGCATTTCCGTTTATTTTCGTTGTGCAGGGTCCGATGGTATTTGTCATGCTGCTGCTTGGAATCGCCATGGCCAGGCACGGCGTGCTCACTGCGCCGGATCGACACGTACACTTGTTACGTTGCACGACGCGTTGGGGGCTAACGCTTGGGTTGATGGGCAGCGCTGTGGCGGCCACACTGTCAATCGCAAGCAGCGACGAGGACCTGGCAACAGCGGCGGGCTTTTTACTGCAACTGCTCAGCGCACCGGCAGTTTGTTTGGGCGTTGTGACCTGGGTTGCCATGCTTCAGGTAAAACGTCGGCTTGGATTACTCGCTTCGATCCGCGCGCCTGGGCGCATGTCGTTGACCATTTATCTCGCAGAATCACTGGTTTGTGCGTTGATTTTTACATCTTACGGCCTGGGTTTGTTTGCGCAAGTCGGTCCTGCTACTTGCCTGGCTATCAGCGCGGGCGTGGCGGGATTTCTCACACTGTTCAGCCGTTGCTGGTTCAAGCGCTATCGATTTGGCCCACTTGAGTGGCTACTTCGTTCGGGCACCTATTGGCGCTGGCAACCGCTCAGAAGACAGGCGAATAAATCGGTCGGTATAGACTCGTCCTGCTACAAAGGAGACCCGCATGAAGACACACGTCTGTAACCTTGCGTTTGTCGTTATCGCGCTCAGCTCTTGCTTTGAAGGTTCTGATGGTCAACGCAATGCGGCAGGTACACCCAATCGCTCGCTGGTACCAGTTGCTGGCACCGCATTGAAAACGTTACACCGTTATTACGCGGCATCGCGCGGTTTGACCGCCGAATATAAAGACATTGTCCCGAATACGGTACTGATCTCTTTTTCCAGCGTGGCTGCAAAGAAACCCGCTTGGCGGAAGTAGTCGGGTAATTTTCCGTGTACATTGTCGCGGGTGGTTTTAAAGCCGTCCAATAACTGGATAAAGAAAAACTGACAACGCGCTAGTTTCCCCGTGGGCTTGCCCCAGTCTGCCACATGCAGCTCTCCGCCAGGTATTAACACTCGGAAGATCTCAGACAATGTCGATAACTTATCTTCGCGGCTGAGGTGATGGAAAAAGAGTGACGATAAAACTCGATCAAATGATTCATCCGCGTAGGGCATTTGAGTTGCCAGGTTTTGAACGAATCGGACTTGAGCGTCACCATGTCTAGCCTTGTTGGCCGCGATAGCCAAAATTTTCGGGTCCCCGTCCAGGCCAACAATCGTTGCGTCTGGAACGGACCGGGCTGCCGCGATTGCAAGTGTGCCGGTGCCACAGCCTACATCTAGCACATTAAGGCCCGAGTGGATATTGGCTCGATTGACAAGAGCGCGCTTGAATTGCGTCTCGCGAGTGGTGGCTTTCACCACAGGGTCATAAAATGAAGTAAGAACAGAGTACCCAAGTGCAGGGATATACTTAGCTGACATTGGCGAATCCTCAGTTGCAGCCTGCGATGCTGGCCTAACTGGCGGGTCAAAGCAGGTATATAGAAGCCAGCAATAATTGCATCTTTACCGCCGGGATTATACTCCTGTAGTCGTTTTAGTCCTAGCCAAGCGAGCTTGGGTAGAACTTTAGCGCGTAGTGGACAGTCTCACTAAGTAACAAAGAAAGACTGAATGATGAACCTTTTCGCCTCCACGTTGTGTTGTTTGCTTATTCTTTCAGCAGGTCCGGCGACAGCCAGCAAGCTGAACGGCTTCGATGTTTCCAATGCGACAGTACCTGCATCAGCTATTTTGCGTGGCGGTCCGCCAAGAGATGGTATTCCAGCGCTATCTCAGCCGCATTATATAGCGGCTGAAAAGGCTGCCTTTTTACAAGCCGAGGACCGCGTGCTGGGTATCGTAGTGGATGGGGTCTCCCTGGCTTACCCCATAAAAATTCTGAATTGGCACGAGCTGGTTAACGACTCCGTTAACGGCAAGCCGTTTTTGATCAGTTACTGTCCCTTATGCGGCACTGGAATAGCCTTCTCGGCACTGGTTAAGGGACAAAGGCTGGAATTTGGCGTATCGGGATTACTATACAACAGTGACGTGCTTTTTTATGACAGACAACAAGATTCGCTCTGGTCACAGATTTTGGGCGAGGCCATCACCGGCCCATTGCTCGGCGAAAAATTGCGGCAACTTCCATTGCAACATACGAGCTGGAAAAAATGGCGCGCCGATTACCCTGCAACAAGGGTATTGGCGGACAAGCAAGGCCACCGCCGCGACTACCGTGATGATCCATATAGTGGCTATGAAAAATCTCGCGCACTTTACTTTAAGGTCGCGCACAAGGCGCCGCGGCGTTACCATACGAAGGAGAGAGTTCTGGGTGTGAGACTAGATAATCAGACCCGCGCTTACCCATTCATAGAATTACACAAGCAAGGCAAAGCCACTTTTACCGATCAGTTAGCCGGTCAGCACTATATTGTAAATTGGGATGCGGACAATAATAGCGCCAGCATTACCGACTTAAAGGGTACACCTCTAAGTTCAACAGTTGCGTTCTGGTTCGCCTGGTATGCCTTTCACCCGGATACTGAGATATTCGAGGCGGGGCCGAGGTAAAGCCTGCGCAAGAGGTATACCCTCAGGTACCGCCATCGTGCCAAAGTAGCCAGAAAACTGCTGAAATTTCTGTTCAATAAACATCCAATTGGACCTCGCCAAGCTAGGTATGCTAGCCCGAAATGATCTAATCAGTTGGATAAAAAGGGTTATTTCCTCAGTCTACAAAAAACTCTTGGCCTAAAGTAGGCCTTCGGTGTCAGTATGTCGGTCCAATCGACAGCAATGGGATATTCGGAACATGGCAGAGCAAACAAATGCGACGGAGATAGCCTGCTCTCTAACCGACGAAGAGTTTCGGGACCGACGCGCAATGGTACGCAAATCGCTCCTTCCACAGATCATCGAGACTTCAAAACTGGCGTCCGGTCTAAGACTTTCCTTTCCCGACACAGAGTTGCTGCGGTCAAGCGTTGAGACATTTGTAAACTTGGAGCGTGAATGCTGCGGGTTTCTGACGTTTACGATCACGCCACCCGGTGAAGGACTCGTACTCAACATCGAAGGGCCGCCCGAAGCGCAGGCCGCGCTTGAGATGATGACCGAGGTCATCAATAGCGGGTAAGCAATATTTCACACAGTAACGACAAACAATCTTAAAATGACTTGCAACAAATGTGTCGAATTCGCGGTTGGTGGTTCATCGTGCTGTGACTTACGACGAAGCTTTAGAAAAACTCTATGCAGCGAGCTGTCTTGACTTGACCTTGCAGTGTGGCGAGTAAAGCACTATAACCCTCGCTACACCGAACAATAACTCGCTCCTCAGGAAATACACTATGAAACTCAACGGCATCGCCCATATCCAGCTGTCAGTCAGTGACGTTCAGCGCTCCAAGCGTTTTTACGAGCCACTAATGCGGTGCCTGGAAATGAAACCAATCCTTGATGTGCCAGAGTCATACTATTGCGTTGGCAGCCGTACCGGTATTGCGCTGACACAAGCAGACGAGCCATATCGCAACGACCGCTTCGAACAACGCCGCATTGGCTTGCATCACTTTTGCCTGCGGGCCCGTTCGCGTGATGACGTGGATGAATTATTCGCAGTGGTGCAAACGCTGGAAGGCGGTACCATCGTCCACGGTCCACAGGAAGATGGTTTCGCACCGGGGTATTACTCCATTTTGTTTGAAGATCCGGATGGTATTCGTATTGAAGTCAACCATGTGCCGGGCCAGGGGCACCTTGATCCAGAAAGCAAAGGCGTACCCGTCGGCATGCTGTAGTTCTTCATTTTATTGAGATGACTGTACGTAGGCATCCAGTTGATCAAGCAAGCGCTGCTTCTCCTGTTCTCCGGCAAAACTCGCTGTAAAGCTATTCCTCGCAAGAGTAGCAGCCTGCTCTCTGCTCATACCCAGCTCTGTATGCAGCGCATAATAATTCTCATTCAGATAGCCACCAAAATATGCGGGGTCGTCGGAGTTCACAGTCACGTTAAGACCTTCGTCTAGCAGAGTAAGAATGTTATGGTCTTTCATGCCGTCAAAAATCCGCAGTTTTATATTAGACAGCGGGCAAATTGTTAGTGGAATGTGTTGTTCTACCAGGTATCGCATCAGCTGCGGGTCTTCACTGCAGCGTACACCATGATCGATGCGTTTCGTTTTAAGTAAATTCAGAGCCTGCCAAATGTAATCTGGGGGGCCTTCTTCGCCCGCGTGGGCTACTGTGAGAAAACCTTCTTCCAAAGCGCGTTCGAACACCCGTTGGAATTTTTCCGGCGGGTGGCCGATTTCGGAGGAGTCGAGCCCAACCGCGATGATGTGCTGTTTATACGACAGAGCGTCGCTCAAGGTACTCATGGCTGCGTCGGCGCTTAGATGACGCAGAAAGCACATAATCAATTGGCTGCTAATGTTCAGCTTATCCTCGCCGTCACGCAGCGCGCGGGTAATGCCTGCCATTACCACGTCAAAGCCTATGCCACGGTCGGTATGGGTTTGCGGGTCGAAAAAGAGTTCGGTGTGAATAACATTCTGCTCATAGCAGCGCTGTAAATAGGCCCATGTCATAGCGTAGAAATCCTGTTCTACCTGCAACACACTGGCGCCCCGGTAATAAATATCGAGGAAGGATTGTAGGTTGTCGAACTGATAAGCCGCCCGAACGTCTTCAACGCTGTTAAAGGGAAGTTTAATGCCATTGCGCTGACCGATCTCAAACATCAATTCCGGTTCCAGCGAACCTTCAATATGTATGTGCAGTTCAGCCTTCGGCAATTTATTCAGAAATTCAATCATTGGGAGGCCCGCCTAGTCCCGAGAATAAATCACGTCGCCACCGACAATGGTTTTCTCTACGCGAACGTCCAATAGCTGTTCTTCGGGTATGGTGAGAATATCCTTGGACAAAATGGTAAAGTCGCCAAGCTTGCCGACTTCAATAGAGCCTTTAATATCTTCTTCAAAGGCCCCGTAAGCGGCATCCAGTGTATAGGCCTTTAGTGCTTCCATTCTGCTGAGTTTCTGCGCTGGCTCGTAACCATTTTCAGGCGTGCCGGCCAGGGTTTTTCTGGTAACCAGCGAGTAAAACGATGCAACGGGGTCAACTGGTTCTACCGGTACATCAGTACCGTTGATAACAACAGCGCCGCTGTCTTTGAGCTTACGCCAGACGTAAGCGCCTTCGACAATGCGCTCCTGTCCCAGGCGATCTATCGCCCAGGGCCGGTCCGAGCTCATATGAATACCTTGCATGGAAGCAATGACGCCAAGCTTTGCAAATCGTGGGATGTCTTCAGCATTTAGGTGTTGCGCATGTTCAATGCGAAAGCGCGCAGTGGATTGCTTGCCGTCAAAGGCCTTCTCGAATTGACTGAGCACCTCGCGGTTGGCTCGGTCTCCTATCGCGTGCACGCAAAGTTGGAAGCCACTTTTCAATGCTGCTTTGCTAACTTTGTAGACGTCGGTCATCGGAATGGTCGCCGCACCGCTGTGCCCTGGGCGATCGGTGTAAGGTTTTAGCAGCCAGGCGCCGCGTGAACCCAGCGCGCCATCCGCTGAGAGTTTGATAGCGCGTACCGTGAGCCGATGTTTTTCTTTATCGATTTCCGGGCCATTTTCCAGCCACTCGGAAAGTAATTCGGACTCCCACCCGGCTATCATCACCCATAACCGGCTCGTTAGCTTATTCTTGTTCCGAAAACCGCGCATGATGTTGATTTCAGTTGCCACCGAGCCCGCATCCTGAAAACTGGTAATGCCATTCTTGCCGAGCTCGGCGAGGGCTAGTTTCAATGCCCGGCGTTCGGATTTAGCTGTGGGCCGTGGTAGTTTGTGCTCAACCAATCGCGTAGCGTTTTCGGTCAGTATGCCGGTGGGTCTGCCCTCGCCATCCTTGATGATCTCTCCTCCGTCAGTAAAGCGTGTCTTTCTATCAATGCCGACGAGAGCCATCGCCTTGGCATTGACAAAAATTGCGTGCCCGCTGGCGTGCGCAAGCATAACGGGATTATCGGGACTGATTGAACTTAGTGCAGCGTGGGTCTGAAAACCCTTCACTGCGACCTTTGGCTTAGGATTCCATTTGCTTTGATGCCACCCGCGGCCCAATATCCATTCGCCGGGCTTAGCGTCAACAACAGCAGCTGCTACTTTTTCCACTAGCGCCTCGTAGCTTGTCACACTACTCAAATCTAATTCTTGCAGTGTTCTACCCAGCGACATCAGATGGCCGTGGCCCTCAATGAAACCCGGTATCATGGTCATTCCGGCGAGATCCAACGTTCGCGTGTTGCTGCCGACGTAAGGTTTGGTTTTTGCTTCGTCGCCGACGAAATGGATAATGCCTTTGGCAATCACAACGGCCTCTGCCGTTGGATTAGCTTCGTCCATGGTATAAATCGTACCGCCGCGAACTAATAAATCGCCTGCCGGCGTACTCAAAGCAGAAAAGCTCATATACGACAACATTAGAAAGAGAAGCGTACTTCGCATCGTTATTCCATCCAGGTGATCTTGTTGCGCTCAATTAAACGCGAGTATAACCCACTGACACTGGCACTATAGCAACAGATTAAATTTGGTTTAGAGAGTGTATTTCGATTGAACGCCAGCCATAAGCTATTAAGATAGGCGCAGCACCGTTGCGCAAAAAATACACTTTCTACCTGAGGCGAACCCATGTCGACTTGCCCGATCCACAATATTCTTGATCCCAATATATTTGCCGACGGCATGCCATACGAAGGTTTAGCGGAACTGCGCCAACGTGGACCGGTCATTCGCATGGAGGATGATATTACCGGCGTACCTTATTGGCTGGTGACGCGCCGTGAAGAGCTAGATTATATTGAGCGCAATCCAGAGATGTTTTCCTCACAAGCGCGCAGCGCTATGCCGATGGAAGATCCGCAAGATATGGTTGATAACATCAGCTCAAAAATGCTGATCAACATGGACGAGCCGCGACATATGAAAATGCGCCGCGTGGTACGCGATGCGTTTACTCCCGCATCAGTCAAGAACCACCTGCCATTTCTGGAGGAGCATGCCAAAATGGTGGTCGATGAGGTAGCTGACAAAGGAGAGTGCGAATTTGTTACCGAGGTTGCCTCCGAGCTACCGTTGTTTACTATTCTGCATTTACTTGATGTGCCGGCCGAAGATCGCAAGAAAATTTATGACTGGACCAACACAATGATGTTT
>JBPCXM010000204.1:0-3436 GCA_051008535.1 Pseudomonadales bacterium
GATAAGCAACATTAATGTAGAATCCTTCGATCGTTACACGACTGCCAATCACTACCCGAAGACACAAACCAACAGCGTGGAGGGGAGTTGGGGTAATGATGACTATCAGCTGCAGTTTTATCAATCAGGAGCTCACATCGTCGCAGTCATTGACGACGCTCTGGTGGTAAACAGGGACTGGAAACGAGGCGACGTGAAATTTTTATACGACGTAGCCACTGAAAAAGGGCTCTACTTTATGGGCGACAGAACACCGGTAAATGCACATTTTACAACAGATCCAGCAGGACAACTGACGGTGACAGTATCGTCAAGCTCAGACGTGTTTACTTTTGGAAAGCTGCGATAACATAGTAGAGATAATTGTGGGCTGAGATCCAGTATGACCAGTATTGGCGGTAGACAAATAGTGGTTTACCCTAATTTTAAGGTGTCTACTAGACTAGGGCAAAACAAGCGGGCGTCTTTTTACCGCCCTGAACCTTGAACGTAAGCTACGTTGGGTACACCGGCCAGAAAAAGAACTGAATATCATGCTTCGGCTACTCGTGCTGTCTGCCAATAACGGATGCCTAATGGCGACAGTTTCGATTGACCGCACCACTAGATATTTATCAGATCCAGGTATTCACCGCCATTCGGCACTAAATCTCCAGACATCGTTGTCGACTTTTTGGAATCCGAGAAAATCAAATGGATCAAAGGTTTCACGATCACCACCAAAGGTAAATATTGATGGCTTAAAATGTCCATCGACAAAGTAAACCGAAAAAGCGGCAAAATCATACTTTATGTCAGCCGGTGAATTGGCGTTCCATGGCGGTAATGCCGAGCCGTTTAATTCCTGCCAATGAGCGCCGTCATGACTCACCCATATATCAATAGGATTGGACGGTTTGAACGGGTCAGCTGGGTCCTCGCTAAGACCGAAACCGCCAAAGCAAAAGAAGTAACCAAACAGGACCTCGCATTGATGCCCAGGCCTCGGAGACCAACCGGCATTGGGAGTCATCTGGGTCCAGTGACGTCCGTCCTTTGAGCGCCAAACATCGTTAAAGTAAGGCGGGCAACGCGGCGTCGATTCATTGCAAATAAATCCATCCTCACCGCCGAGTAGATACATGTATTTTCCCTTGGATACGACCACGGCACCGGCACGGGGAGCCCAAGGCGCATTTGCATTGACTTTTTGCCAGCGTATCCCGTCGCGGGAGCGGAAAACGTCATTGAAATAGATACGTGGTGGACCGCCAGGCCCGATAATGGCGGAATCATCGTTAACCGAGCCACCCATTACGTAAATCCAGCCCCAGTGAGTCACGGCGCTCAATCCTGCTCTGGCTTCCCATTTTGCGTTACCGGTCATCTGCCGCCAGTTCGTGCCGTCTTTACTGCGCCACACATCGTTAAAAAAATTCGATTTCAGAATGAAAGGCGGGCAGAAGTCTGGTGGGACTGCACCCCCGCAAGTGGGATCCGGATTGGGCATGTCGGTGGAATCCTGGCCTCCCAAGACATAGATATACCTTCCTTTTGTTACCGCCTGAAAGTAGGCCCTTGCGTCCCACGGCGCGCCAAAACTGTCTGTCTTCCGTTGCCATGAAATGCCACTATCGGAGCTGGTCCAGACGTCGTTGTAAAAGAAACTGTCGCCGAATGCCTGAGGGGTCGGCTTCGGGTTTCTCCCGCCCATGACATAAAATTTGCCCCGATGCTTGACTGCCTGTAAACCTGCCCGCGGTTCCCAGATTGCATTGCTCCCTGGATTCACTTCGGTCCATTCAACCTGGTCGAAATAACCTGCGTTGCTGGAACCCGCGCGCGCAATGGCGAGCAAAGTGACCGTGGCGATTGCAATTCGCTTGATCCGGTAGGTGCCCATGATCCCCCCTGTTTTGTTTTTAGTTACGTTAAGTTACGAGTTTCTGGTCACCCCTGCAAGGTTGCAACAGGATTTCTGCAACCAGAAAACAACGAAATTCCGCTTTGGGTCGTTGAAGGGCCTATCGCCCATCCGTACATCGATCGTAAGCTTACCGGAATGGAGCTGCCGGAGTGACTCGAAAATCGAAGCTCTACTTCGTCTGTAAAAGAACACCGGACGTCCAGGTAAACACTTTATTGAAGGCGGAATTCTCGAAACCTGTGCCTCCTGAAAATACGATCGTACCGCCTACTTTACGGGTCTTGTACGAGTAGAACGACCGGCGTTCATTTCAATTACGCTGGCGCCATACCTGAATAATATCTAGGATTCGCTCCGTTCGGCTTCGATGAACTCATCGTAACCGGTGATGCTGTCATCCCAGAGTGCTTCCATCTCTTCCAGGGTTTTGCCTTTGGTTTCGGGAATCAGCTTCCAGACAAACACCATCGTGACCAAACAGAAGAAAGCAAAAATAAAATAGGGTAACGCACCATTAAATCCTTCCTGGTTAATTGCGCTGCCATTAACTACCGGAAAACTGTTGGCCACGATAGCATTGAAAAGCCATTGTGCTGCGACGGCGATGGACATCGCGACACTGCGAATCCTGTTTGGGAAGATTTCCGACAACATAACCCAAACGACCGGACCCATCGACATTGCAAATGAGCCGATAAACAGCAGGATTGCCAGCAGGGAAAGCACACCCATTTGCTGCGTATAGATGGTCAACCCTAAAATAGCGAGTCCAAAAAACATCCCGGCCGTACCAATGATGAACAGTGGTTTCCTGCCCCAGCTGTCAACCTTGTAAATCGCAATAAAGGTGAACACCAGGTTAACGGCGCCCAACCAGAGTTGCTGCTTTAGGGCGTCTTCAGGCCCATACCCCAGTGCGTTGGCAAAAATCTCTGCGCCATAATAGAGAATCGCATTGATACCGGTGATCTGCTGGAATATAGATAGCATCACACCGAGAAAAAGAACAAACGCCATACTTTTAGAAAACAATTTAATGCTATGGTGTTGCTGTGAGTCGGAAAGTGAAATGACGATTTCTTCAAATTCCCGCGCCGCCTCTTCCGCATTTTCGGTGATTTTCGCCAGCACTTTCTTGGCATCCTCATGCCTGGACTTGAGCATCAACCAGCGGGGGCTATGGGGCACGAGGAAGAGCAGGCAGAAAAATGAAACGGCAGGCAGTAACTCTGACCAGAACATGACGCGCCAGCCTCGATCCACATTATAATTGTGAATCCGCTCAAGGGCTTCTTCAGATACGCCCGCGGTATTGCCTCCGCCGATAAAATACGTTGCCAGGAATACGACGAAAAAACCAATGACCACTGCGAGTTGATAATAGGATACCATCCGGCCCCTTTCCTTGGGGGGGGCAATTTCGGCGATATACATGGGTGCGGCCATGGATGCCATGCCCACACCGAGTCCACCAACGATGCGATAGACGACCAGTTCGGTCAGCGAATCCGCCATGCCGGACCCCCACGC
>JBPCXM010000205.1:0-4045 GCA_051008535.1 Pseudomonadales bacterium
CGGCGCCGCGCTGCATAAGACCCAATAAGCTTGGGCGGAAGAATCGTGCAAAGCGCTCGTTCACCATTTCCAGCGTCGGCATGCGACCGCGTACGATTCTGCCCTGACTGGTGAAATCGAAGGCAACAGCTTCGCCGTCAACAACTGGACACTCGGTATCAACTTCCCCTTCGTCAACGCCACTAAGCAGCGTGTCGATTTCTTCCTGGGAAAGAAGCTCTTCCGCCTGATCTTCGGCGTTGTCTTCGCCGTTCTCCTCTGCGTGGTCTTCGGGTTTTTCTTCTTCACTCATGACCGCGCCAGGATTTATTGCAGAACAAAATCGGTGAACAGCACCTGCTCAACACCGACTTTGCCAATTTCTTTTTCCATGATCGCCTGAATGGCCGTTAACGCGCGGCCACGCAACGATTCTTTACCCTCTGCCGTTTTCAACGTGTCGAATTCTTCGGCGCTGAATAACATAACCAGCTCATTTCTGAGCAGAGGCATATGTTGCTCAACGGCGTCGATGACATCTTGTTCGCGGGTTAACAGTGAAATGGCCACTTTCAAAAAATGACCGCGGCCGTTGACTTTGAAATTTAAAATAAAGTCGGGCCGCAAATTCGCGTACAGAGCAACGGCTTTCACCGGTTCCGCACCTGCCGCGCCCTCCTTGGCAACTTCGGCGCTATCGAATACGCCCATAAAGTATGCGCCGGCACCACCGCCGCCGAGCAATAGCACGACCAGGCCAATGATTAACGGCAATTTACTCTTTTTGTTTTCTGAATCTTCTTCAGTCGCAGCTGCGTCTTTTTTGTCCTTCGCCATGCCAGTATTCCGTCAGTTATGGTTCGCTATCAGCGTGTACCAAAGGAAATTGCAAAGGTCATGCCAGAAACATGTAAGATTCTATACTATTGTTTTTAAAGGCTTATCTTAGGCGCGCGATGGGTTTCGCCGGGCGACTGCGTCAAAATACTGGCTTCTTCAACGCGCTGTTATATGTAGGCGTCGATTAACCGCATGGATACACGCGCCGCCGTTACGCCGCCGTCATCATCGTCTAGCTCTCCGGCAAGCAATGAATCGGTTGCTTCAACATCGGCATAAGATTGTGGTTGCGTACCGGCCTTGTCATCGGATTGGGCAAACACATTGGCGTCCTGCAGCTGCAAACCGGCGCTTTCCAATGTCTCGCGCAGGCGTGGCAGTTGTTGTTCCAGCGCGTCTCGCACGATGTTGTTCGGCGCCACAAAGATGACCGACGTTTGCTCATGACGCGTTGTGACGCGCACTTGCAGGCTACCCAACTCCGGCGGGTCGAGCTGTATCTCGGCACTGTTTTGACCATTTAGAAGCATGAATTGCAAACGTTCGTTCAGGCTACTCATCGACTGGCCGAGGTTGAACATGTTAGCCACGTTGGCAAAGCTCGCATCAGTCGTTTGCAGCGGAGCGGGTACGGTAGACGCTGGGCGCAGCGGCGGACTAGTCGGCAGTACCGATTGCCGCGTTACCTCGGCCGGAGCGTCATTGTCACTTGTCGTGGTATTGCCCAAAGCTTGCTCCACTAACAATTGTTGAGGATCTTTCGTAGTTATCGGGGCCGGCGCTGTGGAATTAAGGTCGACTACCTGCGCTCCAGAGTGCGATGGTGTTTGCGCTGCAGGAACAGTTGTAGAGACATTTGTGCTCGAATTACCCGGAATGATAGCGTCATTTGCTGCGGCGACTTGCGGTCTGGCGTCGACTGGCAACGCTGTTACCGCCTGAGGCGTAGGTAACGGTAGCTCTATCGCGCTGGACGCTGGCACCGAAACCGCTGGCGCTGGCTCAAGTGATGTAGCGTTTGCTGGTGGTAGGCGTGAGTTTAAAGTGTTTATGGCTGATTGCTCGGCACCTTGCGGAATCGAATCCAGCTTAACGGGTCGCTTCGCGTTCGCATCCACTTCCGCTACGCGCACGATGGGGTCAGCGTCTGGCACGGTCAGGCCGGTGGCTAATGTATTGTTGATTGCAGGGGTCTGCGAGCCGTTAGCTTGCACATCCGCGCCGTCGAGCAGCGGCGATTGTGGCGCCGTGTTTATTGGCGTTTCAAGCACGGGCGTCAATGGTAATTCAAGCGCACTGACCGGTGGTGTCTGCTGAGTAACAGCGTGAGTGCTAGCTGGCACGGCAGCAGGGGTTTGCAAGGCAAGTAGTTCACCGTCTTCGTCAAGCGGGATGGCGACAGATTCCCTTGTGGCGTTGCTGCCAAGCGTGGCCAGTGGCACTGCCTCAGCGTCAGGCAGCTGCAAAGATGCGTCGATACCGACAGCGGCAGTGGCTAGTAACGGCGGCAATCCATTGCCGGTGGCAGCGGGCAGCGGCAAATCAACGCCGCCGGTTGGGCCCAACAACAAGCCGCTCACGGTTTGCTGATCGACCTCGGCATTATTAAGAAAATTTAAAACTATATCTTTAAATTCAGTACTTTGAGTCGTATTAGAAGAATCAACATTAAATAAAGACGACTTTCCTGTCGAGCCCAGAAAGTTGTTTAACATATTTAGTAGCGATGCCATAGCTGCTCCATCATCAGGCTAATCACATTGTTTGTTAGGCAATGCAATTCTGTTGCCAAGTTAATTGGAGCTACAAAAGATCGCTGCGTTTATCAAGGTCGCGTGCGTATTGTCTTTGTGCTTTGTCCAAGGCTTTGCCCAGCGCTGCACTGCGCTGATACAACCTCGCCCAGCGATCACGGCTGTCTTCCACGGCTTGTTGGCTGGTGATTAGCGCAGCTTGCTGTTGCCCGATGCTGCGATTCAGTCGGGTGAGAAAAGCATAGTATTGCTGCAGCTGACGCGCGTCGCCTAGTTTGCTGGCAGCCACCGCGTAGTCGGCATGAAACGAGCGTAGCTGAAGCAACTGCTGCTCCGCCGCCTGTGCGCGCCGTTGTTGTGCCTGCAAATGTGACGCGGCTTGATCTTTATCGGCTGCCGCCAGCTGCTGCGCTACTTGCAAGGCCTTGATTCGTTGGGTTGTTCTCATCTAACTCAGTACTCTCCTCCGTGAATAAGTTGTCTAGCGCGTACTGTGCCTCTGCAAAGCTAACCGATTCCGTTAGCCCTTGCCGCATAAAACCTTGCATGGCCTGCCGGTAGTGAATCGCCACATCGGTTTCGCTGTCGACGCCGGAGCGATAAGCGCCCACAGACAGCAAATCCTGTATTTGCGTGTAGCGTGCGTTTAAACGTTTAAACTGTTGGGCGCGCTGCAAATGTTCCGGTTGGGCGATTTGCGTCATCACCCGGCTGATCGAGGCTTCAACATCAATGGCCGGGTATTGGCCAGCGTCGGCCAACGCGCGTGACAGCACGATGTGACCATCCAAAATGGCACGCACCGCGTCGGCGACTGGGTCTTGCAAGTCGTCGTCTTCGGCTAACACGGTATAAATAGCGGTGAGAGAGCCGTTGCCGGCTACTGCGTTGCCGGCACGCTCAACCAACGCCGGAATTTTTGCGAATACCGATGCCGGGTAGCCGCGTACTGCGGGCGCTTCGCCAGCGGCCAAGGCGATCTCACGCTGAGCCTGTGCGAAGCGACTCAGAGAGTCCATCAGCAATAACACATGCTGGCCTTGATCGCGATAGTGTTCGGCAATACGGGTCGCCATATGCGCCGCCCGTAAGCGCAGCAAAGGGGCATCATCGGCGGGTGATGCGACCACGATGGCACGTTCCGTCCCGTTTGGCCCAAGGTTTTGTTCGATAAATTCGCGCACTTCCCGGCCGCGTTCGCCGATCATGCCAACGACAACAACGTCTGCCGCCGTATGCCGCGTCATCATACCGAGCAACAAGCTCTTGCCCACGCCGCTGCCGGCGAATAAACCGACGCGCTGACCGCGCCCCAGGCTAAGCAATGCATTGATAGAGCGTACGCCTACATCTAACGGTTCGGTGATGGGTTGACGCAGCATTGGATTGAGTCTTGGCGCCAGGTAATTGGTTCGGCTACCGCAGAACAGCTCGCCTTTGCCATCTAACGGCTCACCTAAGCCGTCGATAAC
>JBPCXM010000206.1:0-3823 GCA_051008535.1 Pseudomonadales bacterium
AACCATGCGCGGTATACAGGCGTAGCCCGGGGAGAGTGGAACCCAGGGCCAACGAACGAAAACCGGCTTCTCGGGCTTGCTGTTCGCAATGGTTCATTATCATCGAACCAATACCTTGCCGGGCAAACTTGGGGCGTACAAAGAATGCCCGAATTCTGGCAGCATCGGTTATTGGATCGAGACGCGCAGCGTCGCGCGAACCCTCGGTGTCTGATCCGAATAAGGTTTTCCTGAAACTCCAGCCGCCACAGGCCGCCAGTTCATCATCTGCGAATACGAGAAAATACGTCTTGTCTTTGACCAACTGAGTATCAAGCCCCCAAGCGCCACGAAGAGCGGCTTCAATTTCCGCTTCACTATAGTCATTGTTGCCTAAGCCGCGAGCGGACTCGGCAATGAGTTGGGTAATTTCGGGAAGGTCGGCCATCGTCGCTAAGCGCATCTCTATTTTCATCGTAGTGATCTATTCTCGGTGTTTTCAAGTATTTCTGGTTGCGCCCGCAAATAATATGGGTAATTTGGCACAAGCCCCGAAAAGATATATTTCTAGAGTTAGGCCTGCGAACTCCAGCTGGACGAAAAGTACCATAAAGACCTGTTTTGAATAACCACTTTCATGATGCTATTGGGAATACGTTCGGTAAAAGTGAAATGTACTTACTGGATGTCGAACCCCGTTGCTTTGAGTTCTCATGCCTTCAAAGTTTTGGATGCCGGCGTCTTGAATTTTCTGGCCGTCGATCGCCGATACCGAGATCGGCACGTCTTGCAGACTTTCAGCGCGCTTTTGTGCTGTAACAACAACTTCCTCAAGCGCCAAAGTGTCTGCCAACACGGTTGGGGCGGACAGGATTGAACCAGCAATAGCCACGGTAAGAGCTTTTTTATTGAAACGAAGAGGCATAGCATTCCCTCAATTGATTGGAACGTGTTATCGGTATGGAGCTTGGAAAGCGCACGAATCGTAGCGATCTTGTCTGTGCATTGCTATGCAATTGCCGCCATTCGTTTGGCGTAGGACGACGGGTAACTTTTTGGTTGCAGTATCGGTTTATTCCTATCGCCAGGGACAGGCTGTATTAATTGCGCATGATCGTTGATATAAATGTTTCCTGTGGGCAATACAGAGAGAAACACCTAAATGTCATCAGTAGTTTTTGTTTAATGGTTGATAGCTGACGTCATCGATGAAAACACTAACAAAAGCGTACACTGGGAAGCTCGAATGCTCGCGCCCATTACGAGCGTTGAACGCCCGCTTCCCTAACCATCGACACTTCAACGTTTGGCCGTTCTTGGCCGATTCTACCAGTTCACTGCGTCGTCCAACGATTCGCTCGAGCAGCGGCTGCCACGAAAGTAAGCAGTCTTTCGATGTTTACTGCGGCGACAGACGAATCGCAATCCAAAGCCACGAATGATAAGAGTTTAAAACCCCCAATAGTTGTGATGGTGCTATGGTGGAATAAATACTTTTCGCGCGGCAGTTTCAAAAGAATCCGAGGGTGGTATACCAAAAAGCCGAGAAGCGAGATAATGGTGAAAATCCACAACAATTCGTTCGAGTTCGACGAGCTGTCCACCTTTGGTATGTTTAGCATGCATGCCCCGCTGAACACGTTCGCAAATCTCTTTATCTTCAGCGAAAAAGGCACTAACGAATTCTGTTACGTCCGCACTTTCTCCTTTATCAGAAATAGTCAGTCCCGCGGCTCGAATAAGTGATTGGTGCGCGTTTTCTGGTAAGACGCTAATCCAGTCCCATGATTCATAGGTTAGTATTCCGACGAACGATGGAGGAATGCAGATCAGCAAATAGTTTTCGAACATTTTGTCGTCATCTGACATCAGCCAGTTCCAGAGTTTACTGGTAACTCCTACCATTTTCCCGGCAGTGATAGCCCATTCGGATGAGCCTTCAACGTAAAATGCATCTTTGGTTGGGGTAACTGTTTCCAGTGTTTCTTTATGCACTCTGAACAGGTGGTAACTCTCCATTGCATTTTCCATGGCGAGCTTCCAATTTGTATCCCAATGCTCAGATTGGCTTTGTACAGCATGCGCAAAGCGCTCATTTTGAAAGCGTTGCAAATAGGATTCGATACCCGCCAATCTGTCTCCTAAAGGCTTAACGTCTGAGTTGAGGCTTAAAAATACCAGGCCTTGCCAGGTGCAAAGGGAGAACTGCGGTAAACAATGGTCTATTTTGTTAACGTCAACGTCCCCTGGGAAGGGCACACCTGAAAGATTACCTTCGTTGTCGTAAGTCCACGCATGGTAGGGACAAACGAATCGCTTTGCGTTTCCGACACCGGGATCGCTCAGAATGGTTCCGCGATGCCGACACACATTTGACATCGCGCGAAGTCGGCCATCCTTCCCACGAACAACAATGACGGGTTCTTCGGCAAGCGTGAACGCGAAATAATCACCCGTCTCGGGCAGTTCTTTCTCGGCGCAAACAAACACCCAATCGTTGTGAAATACGTTCATTCGTTCTAGTTCGTAGAGCTCCTTGCTGGTATAGCTCTCAAATGGGAGTGCTTTCGCTTGGTCCAACGGCATTGATGCGTGATGTTTAACCTCTTCAAGTAGGTCACTCATGTCCACTTCCTTCTGCTGGCCCTTACTTAATGTAAGACATATTGAGGGTGATTTCGGCTCGCGCAATGGCTGCCTGTTTGAAATCGGGTGAGTCGTATTTATCTTTTGCGCCGCTAGTTGCGTAACCCTCCGTTGGGTACGCTCCGTTCGTACCCAATTGGTAGTCTCCATCTTCGTCGTGCATGAGCGAAACGGCATAAGGCCCACCGGATAGCTCAGGGAAACTGGCGTGTAACTCGCCGACCCTTGCGGCTATTTCCTGATAGCCGACCGCGTTGGTTACGTCGTAGTCCGCATATGCTGTCGGGTCGCTAAATACGAGAACTAGTACTTTACCCACGCCATTTCGTATCCCTCGGATGGTAATATTTAACCCGTTCGGCGCAACTGATGACCGAGCCACGGGTGTCTTGGTAACACTTTCAGTTGGTGCAGCTGCAACCTGGGCGCCAGGTTCGGCGGTTGCAGCCGCTTCTGCCGCTGCTTTGTAAGATAACGCTGCAGCGAACCAAGCTCCCGCAACGAATACAACTACCGTCACGATGAGGGGTATGAACGTAGCGGGTTGTTTAGTCATTTGGTCCTCCCTACTTGATTTGGGATAGTGTCGATTCAGGTTTTCAGCCCGGCGGGGATAACAACAACCTCAGTTTGTTGCCTAATCCGGGAATGTGTTTTGCGTCTGCGAGTAGCTGTGTAAACCCGCAAAACCATATTTTGATTGGATTGATCGTGGTAACCGGCACAGTTAACCCGTAGCTAACCGTGTCTTCCTCGGGCGCAAACGTCCCAAACCACCTGTCCCAAACAATAAAAATACCCCCATAATTTTTATCGAGATATTGACGATTAGCCCCATGGTGCACGCGGTGATGCGACGGGGTATTAAAGATGGCTTCCAACGGTTTGGGTAGTTTTCTAACCACTTCGGTATGCAACATCGTTTGAAACAGTTGCACGAACATTTCAGAGAAAAATATAACAAACGGGTCGAAACCTAAGAATGCGAGGGGCAAATGAAAAAATACTGGCCAAACACCATCCATCGGCCCAAAGCGGTAGGCAACCGACATATTAAAATGAGGTGATGAGTGATGTACCGCATGGGTTGCCCAGGCAAGATTAACCCGGTGCGACAACCGGTGTTCCCAATAATAAGCGATGTCAGCAAGCAGCACGCAAACAGCAATGGTTAGCCAATTAATGTCGATGTTGAAAA
>JBPCXM010000207.1:0-22754 GCA_051008535.1 Pseudomonadales bacterium
GCACGTGCAATAGGCTCGCCTTTGCTGGCGCATGCTTTTAACGACATAAAAAGTTATACTCGATCTTCTTACGTTGCGTGTAAAGGTGGCAGCATGACAAATCGCATTCGAACGAGCTCCACTTTTATGTTGCTGTGCTTTTTGTCCTTCAGTCAGGCTGAAGAATTGTCTTACGACACGGACTGGCTCTCGCCGGAGGCGGGCTTTAAAGAAAAAAAAATGGGTGCTCGCATCGATTCGGTGACGGAAATGAAGAAAGAAGGTATGCAACGTATCGAGATATCTCTACCCGAAACGGAGAACCCTATTGAAGAGGTCATTGTTATCGGCAAGCGCGTTGACGCGCCGGAAAAAATAATTCAATCGAAACGCTTTGAATACGTGAACGACCTGAAAAGCGGTCGCAGTGGCATCATTATCTATATTGGCAAGCGGCAGAAGTTTGCGCTGAAGTTTAACTACGACGAAGGGAATGCTAGATTTCCATACGACTGAGTCGCTTCACGCGTCACCGTAGTATATCAAAATTCGTCCTCTGCCGCCTCAACAGCAACAAGCTCGGTCGTAAAAGGGTAATCCACTGTCAGTAACGCCAACAGATTAGTAGCTGCATTTTCAAACGCCTCGGTGTCGGCAAAATCCAGAGCCTCAATGTAAACCGCCGTTTGCGGATTTTGCAGCGAAGCCGTGCGGTTGACTGCCGTTGGAATGGTAATACGAGTGTCGCTGCGAAACCGATCAAGTGATAAAAGCAAACGCAACACGTTGACGGGCACGATACTGTCGTCCGCTTCTCTGCCAACTATTTGCTCGACACCAACAAGGCCATCGTTGATCGACGTTGAACCAAGAAAAATATCGCCAATATAAAAATCACTGTTGCTGTTTCTTGGAACCACTACCCGGCCGTTGCTATCTGTTTGACTTTCACTGTCGGAAAATACAACCTCCAGGCCTTCGATTGGCGTTTGCTGTTGTTTACGCGATGAAACAATGACTATTAATTCGTTGTCATCATCGATAATGATGCGGTCAATATCGGAGTCCGAGTCAGAATAGTAGCAGTGAAATCCACCCGTTAAGGTCAGCGGGGCGAGTAGAGCAAACAGCAGTACAAAAAGATCGTGTCGCATGCAATCAAAATCGGTAAGCGTATGACTTGGACTTAATCGACCACAACGAGTTACAGCTTATCTAGCTAGCGATTCCAAGTGGTTCCCTGATCGGCCCATGCCGAGTGCGGAGTCTTCATTATACGCGTTCTAGCATATCGCTTTTTTGAATTTTCGCGGCCTGAAGCAAAGACTAAATAACACGTGTACGGTACCATTGCGCTTGATGCGATAAATCGAATTTCCGGAGAGTCTGTAGTGCCTGATGCACCATTAAAAGTCGTTCTATATTGGCATATGCACCAACCGCGTTACCATGATATGACTAGCGGCGAGTATAAGATGCCCTGGGTGTATCTACATGCCATCAAAGACTATGTCGATATGGTCGCGCACTTGGAAGCCAACCCCGAGGCACGCGTGGTTGTTAATTTTACGCCTGCCTTGCTCGACCAAATAGAAAACTACGCTTCCCAGGTTCAGAATCATCAGCAACAGCACACGCCAATACGCGATTCTCTACTGGCCGCGCTGGCAAGCCCAATTAGCCCATTCGATGTCGACTCCTCACTGGCGCTGATGCGCCAATGTCTGCACGCTAACCAGGAACATACTATCAACCGCTTTGCACCCTTCAAGTTACTGGCGGAGCTGGCGGAGAAACAAATCGAATCCCCTGAGACGATTCGCTATGTAAACGAACAGTTTTTGTACGACCTGTTGGTGTGGTATCACCTTGGCTGGTTAGGAGAAACCGTCAGGCGAAAAGATAGCCGAGTACAACAGCTGATAGAAAAGAAATACGGCTATACGCTGCGTGATCGGCGCGTGTTACTGGATATCATTGGTGAGTTGTTGGCCGGCGTGATCCCGCGGTATAAGACCCTGGCGCAACGCGGCCAGATCGAGCTGTCGATTACACCGGGCGAACATCCCATCGTACCCCTATTGTTGGATATTAATTCGGCGCGTGATGCCGAGCCGGACATGACGTTGCCGGAACTTACCAAATACCCTGGCGGCGAAGAGCGCGCACAGTGGCATATTGAACGTGGCTTAGATAGTTTCCGTCATCATTTTGATATGCAGCCGCAAGGATGTTGGCCTGCAGAGGGTGGAGCCAGCGAGGCAACCCTGAAAATGCTGTCACAGAGCGGATTTCTGTGGGCCGCCACTGGCGAATCCGTGATGCACAACAGCATCGCTCGCTCTGAAATACCCAAAGCGAATTGCCAGCACCAACCGTTTCTCATCGATGCGGCGGACAATATAGTGTGCTTTTTTCGCGACGATAATTTGTCCGACCTCATCGGTTTTAATTATTCCAAATGGCACAGCGAAGATGCGGTAAAAGATCTGATACATCATTTGGAAAATATCGACAAAGCCTGCGAGACCGAGTCTAATCGCATCGTCAGCATCATCCTCGACGGCGAGAACGCCTGGGAGCATTACCCAGAGAACGGCTATCATTTTCTAACGAAACTGTATAGCCAGTTAACTGAGCACCCACACTTACAGTTGGCGACCTATTCCGACATCATGGAACAACGCGAGTCATTTACCCATCTACCAAAGCTGGTGGCGGGCAGTTGGGTGTACGGCACTTTTTCGACCTGGATCGGCGATCCCGATAAAAACCGAGCCTGGGATATTCTGGGTGATGCTAAGCAAGCCTACGACAATGCTTTGGCGGAAGGGCGGCTGGAAGGTGAGCGGCTGGATCGGGCCAGCGAACAACTGGGTATATGCGAGGCATCTGATTGGTTTTGGTGGTTGGGCGATTACAACTCTGAGCTGTCCGTGCGCGAATTTGAAAGTCTATTTCGTCACCATATTGCCGATTTATACTTTTTGATCGGCGAAGAACCACCGGAACATTTGGCACACCCCATATCGCTCGGTACCGGATCGCCCGAACAGGGCGGTACCATGCGGCGGGGACATTAGAATGGTGGGAGGCTCCACGGCAGGAGCAAACCTAGGGGGAAGACCGTGCAAAGTCTAATGACGCGTCGCGGTGCTGGTGTGTTGCTGCATCCGATTTCTTTGCCTGGCCCACGTGCATTTGGCGAAATCGGCCGTGAGGCCCGCAATTTCGTCGATTTTCTCGCGGCCGCAGGATTTTCCGTGTGGCAGATGTTGCCCCTAGGTCCGACCGGTGCGGATCGTTCGCCGTACCAAAGCACTTCGGCGTTTGCTGGCAATCCGGAACTTATTGATCTGGATATGCTAGTGGATATCGGCTGGCTGCAATCGGACGACATCTATGTTGCAGGTCTCAGCCGACGCAAGCTTCTGCGTAAAGCCTGTCGCTGTGTGCAGGAGCAAGAGGCGGCTGAGCAGCGTGAGAATTTTACAGCCTTCGTCGACCAACACGCCTACTGGTTGCAGGACTTCGCTCTGTTTACTGTGTTGCGGTACGAAGCGAACGGAGTAGCCTGGACACAATGGCCGGAAACGCTTAAGCGCCGTGATCCAACTGCCTTAGCAGCAGCAGAAGGTCGCCTGGCCGAAGAGATGCTCTATATTCAGTTCGAGCAATTTGTTTTTTTTCAGCAATGGAACGATTTGCGCAATTACGCACATGAGAGAAATGTTAGTCTGGTCGGCGACCTCCCGTTTTTTGTCTCGCACGACAGCGCCGATGTGTGGGCTTACCCCGAAGGGTTTCAGTTGAACAAACTAGGCGAACCAGCGGTTGTTGCTGGCGTACCGCCCGACTATTTCTGTGCCACGGGTCAACACTGGGGTAACCCTCAATACGCCTGGGAGCATATGCGCAGCACGGGCTTTTCCTGGTGGCGCGCTCGGGTCGATCATCAGCAGCACTTGGTAGACGTGCTGCGAGTCGACCATTTTCGTGGCTTTGCTGCAACCTGGGTTATTCCTGCCGAAAATGAGACTGCCGAACACGGTCAGTGGGTAGCGTCCCCCGGCGAGGAGTTGCTAGGGCATTTGCAATCCGATTTTGGTGAGTTGCCGTGGATTGCCGAAGACCTGGGCACTATTACACCGGACGTTGATACATTACGGCAGAAGTTTCATCTACCTGGCATGAAAATACTGCAATTCGCCTTCGATAGCGATGCCAGCAACCCCTATCTACCCCACAACCATGACCCCAACTGTGTGGTTTATACTGGTACGCATGACAATGACACCAGCTGCGGTTGGTATGTGCAATTGTCTGCTGAAACAGAAGGGAAACTGCGCGATTATTATGCGCTAACGGAGACGGCCATGCCGTGGACGCTCATTCAAAGTGCATTGCGATCTGTCGCGCAGCTGGCGGTGGTACCGATGCAGGATCTATTGCAGCTTGACAGCGACGCGCGCATGAATATCCCGGGCACCGTCAACAGCAACAACTGGTCATGGCGCTTTGATTGGGAGCAAGTGCCGCAACCATTGGCTGCGCGCCTGCGCCATCTGGTAGGAATATACGGCCGGCTCAGCTAGGCATGGCTGCTTTCCGAGAAGTTTCTGTACAACATCCAATATTTGACACCTAACACTATTGATCAAAGGATGTTAGATAGGCTTGCCTTTAAATCTATTTAATCGAATATATCAATAGAATCAATCCATTTTACGAACTACTAGAATGCCCTTATTATTTACAACATCATAACTGATGAGGGCAACGACATGATCAATACAGGGATTCCAGAACACCAGCGGCTTGAGATTGCCAACGGCTTGTCAAAGCTGCTGGCCGACAGCTACACGCTGTATCTGAAAACTCACAACTACCACTGGAACGTCAAAGGTCCTATGTTCAACACATTACATTTAATGTTTGAGCAGCAATACACGGAACTCGCGACAGCGGTCGACGAAATTGCCGAGCGCATTCGAGCGTTGGATATGCCCGCGCCAGGTTCTTACATGGCCTATGCGCAGCTAACGGACATTAAGGAAGACCAAGACGTTCCCAACGCCCGGCAAATGATAGCCAATTTGGTGCTAGGGCAGGAAACAGTCGTGCGTACTGCACGCGGTATTTTTGCCGTGGTTGATGCCGCGAGTGACGAGCCAAGCGCAGACTTGTTAACCCAGCGTATGCATATACATGAAAAAAATGCCTGGATGCTGCGCAGCATGCTCGAAGAGTAACTGAACCACAAAAACATTTCACACCCACTTGATTAACAGAGGAAATACGATGTTAGACAACAAAGAAGGCCAAAACATACCCGCAGTGACTTTTAAAACACGCGAAGATTATCAATGGCGCGATGTCGCCAGCAGCGAAATTTTCGCCGGCAAAACGGTAGTGTTGTTTTCCCTGCCGGGCGCATTTACGCCCACGTGTTCGTCTTCCCATGTGCCGCGCTACGACGAGTTGGCGCCACTATTCAAAGCGAACGGCGTCGATGACATCATTTGCGTGTCAGTCAACGATGCGTTTGTGATGAACGAGTGGAAAGCCGATCAGAAAGTGCAACACTTGCGCATGTTGCCAGATGGCAGTGGCACGTTTACCGACGCAATGGGAATGCTGGTTGACAAAGACGATCTTGGTTTTGGCAAGCGCTCGTGGCGCTACTCCATGCTAGTGCGCGACGGCGTGATCGAAAAAATGTTCATCGAGCCGCAAGTGCCAGGCGACCCCTTTGAAGTGTCGGATGCCGATACCATGCTTGCTCACATCAACCCTAACGCAGAGAAACCACTCGCGGTGACAGTGTTTACCCGCAGTGGCTGTGCTTTTTGCGCGAAAGCGAAAGGGGTATTACGCGAGCAAGGTATAGAGTTCGATGAACTGGCGTTAAACCATGAGATTAGCGGGCGCTCCATGCGGGCAATCGCAGCCGCCGATTCGTTTCCACAGGTCTTTATCAACGGTGAGCATGTTGGTGGCGCTGACGAACTGGAAGCCTGGTTTCAACAGCGCGAGGCAGCCTAGCTTAGGTTTCACACTAACGCTTTGCCATTAAATGGTTTCGCTATGCCGCCGCGCAAGTTCCTTGCCGGCGGCTTTCATGGTTCTATGGCATATGGAACACGGATCCTAAAACTCCAGTGTGTAGGTGATTCAGCACGTGATTTGTGCACGCGATTTGTTGTTCTTAGAGGGGTAAAATGCTATATCAATGCCAGGAGATTGACCTATGAAAGCTACAGCTCCGATATATTTATTAATTACAGCTCTGCTGCTTGCGGCGCGCATCGCGACGGCAGAATCCACCACGCTCCGGGAAGTGGCAGCACAGGCAGATAGCGTTGATGAAGCGGTACAAATAGTGAGCGACCGCCTGGGCCAGCAGGGTTTTGAGATACCTCTGGTTGTCAATCACGCCGCAGCGGCGGCCAGCGTTGAGCTTGAGTTGCGCCCGACTCAGGTTATCTTTGCACGTCCACCAAAATTTCTGGAGCAGTCTTTGCTGCGCCGCGGTGCCACCATCGGCATCGACTTACCACTGAAGTATTTGGTTTTCGAAGATGAGAACGGTGATGTTCAGTTGCGGTCTAACCCGGTTGGGTATTTGATCGACCGTCACGACCTCCGCATTCGCGACTTTGGTTTGTATCTGACCGGCGCCCTCGCTAGTCAATTTGCCGATAGCGCAGATGGTTTAATCACCGTCCTGAGTCAGCGTTCATTCGATGACACGGTGCAAGCACTGCAGGATGCCATCGGTGGCAACCCAGCGTTCCGCATACCTCTGGTACTAGACTTTGGCGAAAGCCGGCGGCGCAATGGTCCGGTATTAATCGTCTTCGGCAATCCCAATGCTGGTACGCCACTGATGCAGGGCACGCAGGAAATCGCATTGGATTTACCGCAGAAGTTCCTGGTAAGCCAGAGTAAGGGTGTTGTGTCGATCACTTACAATGATCCTCTCTTCGTTGCCAAGCGTGCCAATCTCGAAGGGCAGGATGCACGCCTGACTGCAATCGCTAACGCGCTGGCAAATTTTGCCGCTGCGGGTGCGGCAACAAATTCCGCTCAATAAGTCGACTACAAGGGCGGTGCTGCGTATATAGGCTGCATCATATGGCGGATAGTTACTCCTCTGCCGAGCTAGTCGAGCGTCTGGAGCGACGCCTGGGTGTCGTGCATGCTAGACAGCGCCTGGGCATAGAGGATAACCATCACGCCGAGGTATTTCATAAAGGCGGCAAATTTTTCCACTTGGAAAACTGGTACTCAGTCCACTCGCTGATTCGCAACTGCGTTCGCTTGGTCGGCTTGCATGGCCGTGGGCAGCGCAACGCAAGGAACATTCAGCTACGCCGTAATCACTTCGTGCTGCCCGAGTTGCCTGCCGCCTTTGAAGGGCTGCGAATTCTTCATCTGAGCGACCTGCATTTGGATATGTATCCAGCGGCCACGCATGCCTTAATCGAACGCGTACGCGCGGTGGACTACGATATTTGTGTGATGACTGGTGATTATCGCGCCAAAACCTTCGGCGCGACAGAGGCCACCCTGAGGCTAATGGAATCGCTGCGGTTGCAATTGAAAGATCCCATATACGCTGTGCTGGGCAACCACGACAGTATCCGTATGCTGCCTGTCATGGAAGACATGGGTATTATCATGCTGCTGAATGAGTCACAGGTCTTAGAACGCGGTGACCAAAAACTATACGTGTCTGGCATTGACGATGCGCATTATTTTCGAGTCGACAATATTCAGAAGTCTGTCGAGTCGACAGCACAGGGCGCGGTGAAAATTCTCCTCTCGCACACCCCGGAGGTGTTTCGTCAAGCGGCGCACGCTGGTTACGACGTATTTCTCTGCGGTCATACCCACGGCGGGCAAATTTGCCTACCCGGCGGCATTCCGGTGACGTATGATTCGCGTTGCCCGCGCTACGTCGGCAAGGGCGCCTGGCAGTATCAACAGATGCAGGGCTACACATCGGTCGGCGCTGGTACCTCGATTGTGAATATACGCCTCAATTGTCTGCCGGAAATCACTCTACACAGTTTACATAAAGAGGCCGTTGAATAGATTGTACTTTCTCTAAAAAACTGTCATTGTTGACAGCAATAAAAGATGGCCAGCCAAAACTGAATCGTTAGTGCCTGGCAACAGCTTTTCATTGCGGCTGAAATTATCCAATCCACGAAAAAACAGCGAGGAGACACTACGGATGGTGAGTAAACGCAACGCCTACAAGGCAGGCAAAATACGAATAGATAATGAGAGGGCGATATTGGTAGCAGCTGAACAAGAGTTTGCTACCCGCGGTTTTAATGGGGCATCGATGAACCGTATTGCCGAAGGCGCTGGTGTGCCACGCACCAATGTACACTACTATTTCACCAGCAAATCCGATCTGTATGGCAAGGTGTTAACCGACATCGTCAATCTTTGGAATGATGCATTTAACCAAATTTCTCCCGATGATGATCCTGCAACGGCGATTGGCGCATATATACACGCGAAAGTGATGTATTCGAAAACGAACCCGTTGGCGTCCAAGGTTTTTGCCAGCGAAATATTGCACGGTGCGCCGCAGCTTAGTCTCTACTTGAAAAAGGATTATCGAGTCTGGTTGCGACAGAAAGCAAAGGTGATTGATACCTGGATTGAGCAAGGAAAAATGGATCCGGTCGATCCGTTTTACCTGATTTTTCTTATCTGGGCATCGACCCAGCACTATGCAGATTTTTCAGTACAGGTGACGTCGGTGTTGGGTAAAAAGAAGTTGTCGGCAAACGATTATGACACCATAGCGAAAAATCTTTGCCACATCATTTTGAAGGGTTGTGGCATCAAGACCAAGGATTCTTATCTCACCTCATGACGACAGCCACTATTACACCTTTCGATTGGTTCGCGCTACTCTGGTTTTTTGCGGTGCTTTATCGCCGCGATTTCAAATCTAAAACCTTGACAGCGCTGCAGCGTGTAGCGGATAGAAAACAAAACCCGCTTGTGTTAACCGCGTACAAGAGTTGCAGCCAGCGAATTGTGGCTTTCTAAGATTGGCTCAAATTCTATTGTGGTTAGGCGACCCTTCTCCACAATCAGCTTGCCATTGATGAAACTATAGGCCACGCTTGCAGGCGTGCAGAACAGCAGCGCCGCTACTGGGTCGTGCAGCCCCCCAGCGAATCCGATTTGATTCAGGTCGAAGGCAATGCAATCGGCTGCCATACCCGGCGCGAGATAACCGATATCGTCGCGGCCAAGCACGTTGGCGCCACCCCGCGTAGCCAATTCGAGTGCGTCGCGCGCGGAGAGGGCAGCAGGGCCGAAGCCGACACGCTGTAGCAGCAAGGCCTGGCGCGCTTCAGCAAGCATGTGGCCGCCGTCATTGGATGCACTGCCGTCGATGCCCAAACCAACGTTTACCCCGCTATCCAACATGTTGCGAACGGGTGCAATACCCGATGCGAGTCGCATGTTGGAACAAGGACAGTGGGCAACACCGGTTCCGGTGCGGGCAAACAGATCGATACCGGATTGATCTAGCTGTACGCAGTGAGCGTGCCAAACGTCACCGCCCACCCAGCCCAGATCTTCTACGTATTCGGCGGGCGTCATATCAAATTGAGTCCGGCTATAGGCGATATCATTGGTGTTTTCGGCGAGGTGGGTGTGCAGTCCCACGCTGTACTCGCGCGCAAGTACAGCCGAGTCGCGCATCAACTCCTGGCTGACCGAAAAAGGCGAGCAGGGTGCGACCGCGATTCGCAACATCGCATGAGTGTTAGTATCGTGGTAAGTTTCGATCAGCCGTTGGGTATCAGTAAGTATGTCGGGTTCCTTCTCAACCAGGCTGTCCGGTGGTAAACCACCCTGACTCTCACCCACGCTCATGCTGCCGCGACTGGCGTGAAAGCGCATTCCTATCTGCGTGGCTGCTTCAATGCTATCGTCCAACCTGCAGCCGTTTGGATAAACGTAGAGGTGATCGCTGGAGCTGGTGCAGCCAGAGAGTATCAGCTCCGCCATTGCGGTTAATGTAGAGACGCGGATCATCTCCGGCGTTAGCCGTTCCCAAATAGGGTAAAGCGTTTTCAGCCAGCCAAACAATTCGGCGTCTTGTGCGGCTGGAATTGCTCGTGTCAAACTCTGATACATATGGTGGTGGGTATTGATCAAGCCGGGTAGCACGATGTGCCCGGTCAAATCGAATACCTCGTCGGCTTGCGCTGGTAGATCCTTGCTAGGTCCCACCTGATCGATTACATTGTCACGAATGAACAAGGCGCCGTCGTTAATCTCACGGCGCGTGTCGTCGAAGGTGACTACAACGGATGCATTCTTTAGAAGTAAGGTTGCCATGATTGGCTATATTGCGTGGTTATGCGCAGGATGGATAGGGTGCGCCATGCGCATGCCGCAGAAAGAGCCAGGCTCCAAATGCCATCCGCGAGCGTGTAGCGCACCCTAACTGACTAAAAGTGCCATACCGCCAAGGCCTGAACTACACTTTCATCGGTATCATCGTCGCCCAGTTTATTTTTCCAGAATTGGTATTCGATACCAACGAACAATTGGCCGGCAGTCCCACCGATGGCTTCACCGAGGTCAAATCGCAATTGTGGTTGCGCTAAAATCCAGGACTCTCTCTCGCCGGTGTCGTTGATCACGCCTCCGGGAATGATAACTCTTACGTCTTGATCGGCGCCTTCAATATATTCCATGTGGCCTTCGATGCTCCAGCTCGTACCGCCAATTTTAAATGGGTAAGCCCAGTTAAAGTCAACTATCCAGGAATCGTCTTCCTTGATGGACACATTGTCAGCGGGAGCACTCGAGCCGTTTTGGATGTATGCCATGATATCCAGGTTTGCGAAGGCAAAGCCTGGAATATCCAGCGCAAGACGCACGCCTGGCAAGTAGTAGAGCGTGTCAACTTCCGGCGCAAAGTTAAAGCCGGCGATCAAACCTATGTCCTTAATCGGACCGAATTTTATTTCATTGCCTGTAATCGCACCGAGGCTGAAGTTAGAATACCACTCGCCATAAAACTCGTCGTCGCTATGCCTGCCATCGGCTGCTTCTGCGTCTGTCTTACCGTAGTTCAAATGGTCGATAAAGAAGAAATTATCACCGTATTTCCAGCCCCCGGCGTGTTGGAAAGTAGTAACAAATGTTCCATCGGTCTCCGCCGCACTGCTACCGCCCTGGAACGCTTTATCCAGGTTACCGTATTGCAAGTGGATTTCGGTAGAACTCCAAATCTCGGCTTGCGCTGCAGTGGTGGCTACCGTCAATGCGATGCTCGCTAGTAGGCTGGTTGTTTTTACTCGGTATTGCATAGTATGTTCTCCGTTGTTGTATATAGATATACCTTATTTACTTCGGCAGCTCGCCGTCGACACCTTCGACAAACCAATTAAAGCCCAGCATATCGCCATCGCTCATTGTTTCTCCCGCCGGCACTTTAACTGCGCCTTTTTGGTCCTTGATAGGACCCGTGAAGGGGTGTAGGGTACCGTCGACAATTTCTTGTTTCCTTTTGTTTACCAGAGCTACCACATCTTCTGGGACAGCCTCGTTCATCGGTCCTATGTCAACCAAGCCTGCTGCAATACCGTCCCATACATCTTCCGACTTCCAGGTACCATCCAGCACGGCTTGCGTTTTTTTAAGATACACAGGACCCCAATTATGTATTGCTGACGTCAAATGCGCTTTTTTGCCGTACACTGACATGTCCGAGTTGTAGCCGATAGCATATTTGCCATTGGCTTCCGCTGCGTTGATCGGTCCGGGAGAATCGGTGTGCTGAGTGATAACATCGGCGCCTTGCAAAAACAGTGTTTCGGCAGCTTCACGTTCCTTGCCCGGGTCGTACCAGGTGCTGACCCATACCACTTTGACCTTGGCATCGCGATTGACGCTACGTATTCCCTGGGTGAAAGCATTCACGCCGCGTACCACTTCAGGGATGGGGAAGGAGCCCACATAACCGATCACGTTTGATTTGGTCATTTTGCCGGCGACCACGCCCGTCAGATAGCGTGCTTCGTAAATGCGGTCAAAATAAGTGCCGACATTTTTTGAGCGCTTGTAACCGGAGGCGTGTTCAAAGGCCACTTTCGGGAATACCTTGGCGACTTTCAACGTTGGGTTCATATACCCAAACGACGTGGTGAAGATGAGATCATGGCCAGACTTTGCTAATTGGCGAATGACTCGCTCGGAATCGGCCCCTTCGGCGACATTTTCAACATAGGTAGTTTTAACCTTGTCGCCCAGCTGTTCTTCAACATACTTGCGGGCGTTGTCGTGGGCGTAAGTCCAGCCCGCATCGCCGGTAGGACCGACGTACACAAAGCCTACTTTCAGCGGTGCTGCAAAGCCGTAGCTGCTGAAGCATAGAGTGGCCACAGCCACTAGTACTCCGGCAAGTCGTGTGAGTTTTGAAACTGTCATTTTATTACTCCTCGTTTTGTTGAAATCTCGAAAGTGAACGATCGCGGGTCACCTACTCTCGAATGCTTCTTAAGTGCTAGTCGCTCGGGTGAAACGGCTTACCCAACGAGACTGGCGCATAAAGTTTTACCTTTGCCTGATTTGTTGACAGCATAACCAATACCAGAATGGTCGCTACATAAGGTATGGTTGCCAAGATGTTAGGTGATACCGATACGTTGTAACCCTGTAAAATAAGATGCATGATACTGGCGGCACCAAACAGGTAGGCACCGAACAATACCCGCTCTACCCGCCAGCTCGCAAAAACCACCAAAGCCAGTGCGATCCAGCCGCGACCGGCGGTCATATTGTCTGCCCATAGCGGTGTGTAAACGAGAGAGAGGTAAGCTCCTGCCATTCCGGCCATGGCGCCACCGAACATAACGGCGAGGTAGCGTACGGATAGCACCGACAAGCCTATCGCCTGCGCGGCTTCGGGCGATTCCCCCACGGCTTTAACGATCAAGCCCGTGCGGCTGCGCTTGAAGAAGTAGTACACCAGCACGCACATAAAAATTGAGAAATAGACAAATACATCATGAGAAAAGAATGCCTTTCCGATCAGGGGAATAGAGCTAAGACCAACTATCGATATGGCTTTAACACCCTCCAGCGACTCACCGACATAGTTCAAACCGACAAAGCCGCTAAGGCCGGTGCCAAAAATCGTTAATGCCAGGCCAGTAGCCACTTGGTTGGCGTTGAGATTCAAGGCGATATAACCAAACAACAATGACATGCTGGTGCCGGCAAAAATGGCAAACAGAAAACCCAGCGCGATGCTGTCGGTGTGAAACGCGGCGATAAATCCAGCAACCGCGCCCATTAACATCATGCCTTCCTGGCCCAAATTGAGGACGCCGGATTTTTCGCAAACCAGCTCTCCCAGCGCGACCATCAGCAGAGGCGTGCCGGTGCGGACGGTGGCGAATAGAATATTGGCGATTAAATCAATGTCCATGGCGTACTCGCTTTCATACTTGGCCGATAGTTATTGGTTTGACAATAGTACTGGCTCGAGTCCACCGGCCGGTTTGCGTTTTATAACACGAATGCGATAACCGATGAGCACATCGCAGGCCAGCAAGAAAAACAGCAACATGCCTTGGAATAAGCCGGTCAATGCCAGCGGCAACCCCATTTCGATTTGTACCATTTCGCCGCCCATGTAGAGGAGGGCCATAAGCAAGCTGGCAAATAGAATTCCGATAGGATGCAGGCGGCCCAGGAAGGCAACAATGATCGCGGCATAGCCATAGCCGGGAGAGATATGTGGTATCAGCTGGCCAATAGGGCCAGTCACCTCGGCAACCCCGGCAAGGCCGGCCAACCCTCCACAAATCAGCAGCGCAATCCAAACTAGTCTTTTCTCTTTGAAACCAGCGAAGCGTGCCGCACTTGCGTCTTTGCCCAGCACCTGTAACTGAAAGCCGACGAAGGTCTTGCTTAAGAATACCCACACCGCCACAACAGCAAACAGCGCGAACGCGATGCCCAGATGAATTCGGGTACCCTCGAGCAGAATGGGCATGGTCGCCGAATCGGAAAACAGTGCCGACTCCGGGAAGTTGTAACCTGCCGGGTCTTTTAACGGGCCGTGCACCGCGTACAGCAAAAGATTGAGCCCGATGTAATTGAGCATAATGGTAGACAAAATCTCATTGGTGTTGAAACGCGTTTTTAACAGTGCTGGAATCGCAGCCCAGCCAGCTCCGGCCGCCATGCCAGCCATCAATACTGCGGGCAGTACCCAAAAGCCCTCGACTTCGAGCAGTTTCAGCGCGGCCCAGCTACCAATCAAACCACCGAGAAGTAACTGCCCCTCGGCGCCGATATTCCAAACGTTAGCGCGGTAGCAGATAGCGAGACCGGTTGCACAGAGTAGAATAGGCGCCGCTTTAACACCCAATTCACTCAGGCCATACAGATCGCTGACCGGCAAAATGAAAAATGTATAGAGGGTGGTCAGTGGATCCTTGCCCAGTGCTGCAAACAACAGTGCACCAACCAGCAGCGTAAGCATGCCGGCAAAAAGCGGAGAGAGATAGGAGATCAGGCGTGAATCCTGACCGCGAGCCTCGAGTTTTATTTTCATCGCTACTTATCCCTTCAAGCGCCTTAAGCCGCGCTTGCCTGGTCGGCTGAGGAAGCGTCGAATACGCCGGCCATCCACTGCCCCACCTCTTCAATCGATGTGTCAACGGTGGGTTTTATCGGTGAGAGACGGCCGTGAAAAAGTGCGCACATGCGGTCGCTGATTGTGAACAGCTCGTCGATATCTTCCGAAATAACCAGAATCGCCGAGCCCTGATCACGTAAGGCAACCAATGCTTTCTGAATAGCGATAGCCGCACCAATGTCAACGCCCCAGGTGGGGTGCGCTGCGATCAGGCACGGCGGGTCTTGTAATATCTCTCGGCCAATAATAAATTTTTGCAGATTACCACCCGAGAGACTCTTAGCCACTGCGTTGGAGCCGCCGCATTTCACTTTGTAATCTTCGATAATCTTGTTTGCAAATTTCGCTATGGCTTCGGTCTGCAGAAAGCCGTTTTTGATGAGTCCTTGCAGAAAGCCGGTAAGCAAGCCGTTTTCCCACAAGCTCATATCGGGCACTGCGCCTTGACCGAGACGGTCTTCGGGTACAAAGGCGAGCCCATGTTTGCGCCTTTCGTTGGGTAACATCGCGCCGATGGTGATTCCGGGAAAGCGAATCGCGTCGCCTGTTTGACACAGGTTTTCGCCACTTAACGCCGCGAGCAGTTCTGACTGACCGTTACCGGCAACACCGGCAACACCGAGTATTTCTCCCGTCTTAACCTGGAAGCTAATGTTTTTTAATTCCACGCCAAATGGATCATCGGTAGACATTGAAAGATTTTCTACCGTCAGGTAGTCCTCTTTGCCGGTCGCCTTGGCGTAGTCAGCGGACACGGGTGTTTCATCGCCAACCATCATTTTGGCCATGAACTCTGTGCTTTCTTCTTTTGGCTTACAACTCCCGGTGACGGCCCCCGCGCGCAGTACCGTGGCGAAATCACACAGCGCTTGTACTTCTTTAAGTTTATGGCTGATAAATAAAATACTCGTGCCTTCGGCAGCGAGCTGATGCAAAGTGTTGAATAGGGTATCGACTTCTTGCGGCGTCAGTACCGAGGTTGGCTCATCGAGAATCAGTAATTTGATGTCTTGAATAAGGCAGCGGACTATCTCGACTCGCTGCCGTTCGCCGGTGGACAATGTATGCACCGGTCGCCTTGGTTCCAATGCCATGCCGTATTTTTTTGAAACTTCGGTAATACGCTCGGCTAGGGCGTCCATATCGCGGGAGGCGCCTTTTTCCATGCCAAGTGCAATGTTTTCCAGTACCGTGAGTGTTTCAAACAAGGAAAAATGTTGGAACACCATCCCAATACCGAGTTGGCGGGCGTGAACGGGAGCTGTAATTTCGGTCTGTTTGCCTTCCCAGATGATTCTGCCACTATCGGGTTTAACGACACCATAGATGACCTTCATCAAGGTGCTTTTACCCGCGCCGTTTTCACCGAGCAGGGCGTAAATAGTGCCAGGCTTAATGCTCAAATCGATATTATCGTTAGCCAGACAGCTGGGGTATCGTTTGGTAATACCCTCCAGTACTAAGCGGAATTCTTCATTGTCGTCGCTGTCAGGCATGGCTGGGCCTCGCGGTATTATTATCTGCTACGCACGGTAATTTATATAAACTGACACAATTGTCAAGTTTTTATTTTTATACTGGTGTTATTCACTAAGCGCCCGGTGTATAACGCTATAAAAGAAGTCTAAGTTGTGCTCAGCAATCGGCGAACGCTTTAACGTTGGAGCTAGTCCTTTCTATAAAGGTCGTAACAAGCTTTCCTATTATGCTTATAACCAGTGGAAAATGTAAGAACTTAACAATATAGAAAGATTTGTTGACAGCTTGGATTTTTTCCTGTAAAAACTGACAATAATGTCAACTTTTCAAGATCATGGTTTGCATGCCGAACTAGCAGGCCCATAACGTTGGCATAGACAAACTAGAAAACAAAACAATTAAGATAGAATAGCCTTATCACCAACCGTTTCGGAGCGGAGCGCAAACAGTGATCAAGTTTCTGCTAAACAACGAAGAACACCTCATCCAGGATGTCGACCCCAACACATCCGTACTCGACTATCTACGCGAACACCTGCTTCGTACCGGCACTAAAGAAGGTTGTGCCTCGGGCGACTGCGGTGCTTGCACGGTGGTGTTAGGCGAGCTTGACGGTAGCAAGATCAAGTACTCCGCGGCCAATTCCTGTATCGCGCCGCTGGGTAGCCTGCATGGTAAACAGCTTATTACAGTCGAAGATCTGAAGAACGGCGACACATTACACCCGGTGCAACAGGCCATTGTCGATTGCCACGGCTCGCAGTGCGGTTTTTGTACACCTGGTTTTGTGATGTCAATGTTTGCCTACCGCAAAACGAATGCGCAACCCGACCGCAATTCGATCAACGAGGCCTTAGGCGGCAATTTATGTCGTTGCACTGGCTACCGGCCTATTATCGATGCTGCCGTACAGATGTATGTGCCGGGCTTGGACGATCAGTTCTCCGCGCGCGAAGCCGAGACAATCACGGCGCTTACTAGAATTAATGCGGACGACGCCGAGATTGAGCTGGAAGGTAATGGCAAAAAGTACTTCGCGCCTAGCAATGTACAGGTGCTGGCTGATCTGCTGTTGCATTATCCGCAAGCAAAACTCATTGTTGGTGGCACCGATCTCAGTCTCGAGTTCACCCAGTTTCTGCGCGAGTTCGAGGTATTGATCTACACCGGCCGAGTCAAGGAATTGCTGGAAGTGAAAGAAAGCGCTGACAACATCGAAATCGGCGCTGCGGTCAGTTACACCGACTGCAAAGACATATTGATAGCGCAGTACCCGGATTTACACGAGCTAATCGATCGCCTGGGCTCACGGCAGATTCGTAATCAAGGCACCTTGGGCGGCAATATCGGCAACGCCTCACCGATAGGGGATATGCCACCCGCGCTGATCGCATTGGATGCACAATTAGTACTGCGCAAAGGTGGTGCTCGCCGCACGATTCCGGTCGCCGACTATTTCATCAGTTACAAAAAGACCGCACAGCAGCCTGCGGAGTTTATTGAACGAATTATCGTGCCGAAAGCCAAACCGGGTTATCTGTTCAAGGCATACAAGATCAGCAAACGGTTGGAAGACGATATCACCGCCACCTTGGGCGTTTTTCATGTCAAACTGGAAAACGGCACGGTCGCCGACGCCCGTATCGCCTTCGGCGGCATGGCGGAAATTCCCCGGCGCGCGACCCACTGTGAGCTAGCATTACAGGGTCAAACCTGGAGTCAGGAGACCATAGCCGCAGCCATGGCAGTGCTGACAGATGATTTCTCTCCGATTTCAGATTTCCGCGCCAGTGCCGACTACCGCATGCAAACGTCACAAAACCTGCTGCAACGCCTGTATCTGGAGACGCAATCCCAATCCCGGCAAGTGAGGGTCACTCATTATGCGTAATCTTCCTGATGTCATCGCCACGCCGGCCCGCCCGGCATTAGGTACGGTCCAAGGTGATGCGGGCCAGAATCAGCGCCACGAAAGTGCACACAAGCACGTCAGTGGTGAGGCAGTGTATGTAGACGATCAATTGGCGCCGACTAACGTGCTGTATGCCTACGTGGGCTTGAGTACCATCGCGCGCGGTAAACTCACCAAGCTGGACCTGAGCGCAGTGCTTAAAGCGCCGGGTGTGGTCGATGTGCTCACTCTCGACGACGTGCCTGGTCACAAGGATATCGGACCGGTGTTTCCCGGCGACCCACTCATGGTCGAGGAAGACGTCGAGTTTTGGGGGCAAGTATTGTTTGCCGTTGCTGCGACCAGCTACGATGCGGCCCGCAAGGCTGCACGCTTGGCCGTGGGGGAATACGACACATTACCGGCGGACTTAACTATTGAACAAGGGTTGGCGAATGAGAGCTTCGTACGACCAACCCATACGCAGCAACGGGGTGACACCAAGGCCGAGATAGCGGCAGCGCCACATTCCTTGAAGGGCGAAATGCAGATTGGCGGCCAGGAGCAGATGTATCTTGAAGGCCAGGCTTCGCTATGCATTCCGCAGGAAGATGGCGGCATGCTGGTGTACACCTCTTCGCAAAACCCTTCCGAGGGACAAAAGCTGGTCGCCGAAGTGTTGAATGTGCCCCTGAATTTGGTGACGGTGGATATGCGTCGCATGGGTGGCGGCTTCGGCGGCAAGGAAACCCATGCTAATCAGTGGGCCTGTCTTGCGGCCTTGCTCGCTCGCAAAACCGGGCGCGCGGTTAAGATCCGCCTGGCCCGCGCCGACGATATGGCCTCCACCGGCAAGCGGCATCATTTTCTCAGTCGCTACGAAGTCGGTTTCGACACCGACGGTCGCATACTGGGCCTGGATATGGAGCTGTCTGGCGGTTGTGGCATGTCACCGGACCTGTCCGACGCCATCGTCGATCGTGCCATGTTTCATTCCGACAATGCCTATTTCCTGCCAGCCGCGCATATCGTTGGTCACCGGGTAAAAACTCACACCGTTTCCAATACGGCATTTCGTGGTTTTGGTGGCCCGCAAGGGATGGTGGCGATAGAAAATATCGTCGATAATATCGCGCGTGTGGTCGGCAAAGATCCTTTAGAAGTACGTAAGCTTAACTTCTACACGGACGAGGGTGAACGCAACACGACCCATTACGGGCAGAAGATAGAACAACATATTATTCCCGCTCTGGTCGAGCGATTGGAGAAAACCTCTGAATATCGGCAGCGCCGCGAGGAAATCACGGCATTCAACGCGGCCAATCAAGTTCTAAAAAAGGGCATTGCCCTCACGCCGGTAAAATTTGGTATTTCCTTCACCGTCCAGCATTTGAATCAGGCCGGCGCGCTGGTACATGTTTATACGGACGGCAGTATCCAACTCAATCACGGCGGCACGGAGATGGGGCAGGGTTTGTATACCAAGGTCGCCCAGGTCGTTGCGCACGAGCTTCAGGTTGACCTCGACACTATCCTCTGTACATCCACCCGCACCGACAAAGTTCCAAATACATCACCAACCGCTGCCTCTTCGGGTAGTGACCTCAACGGCATGGCGGCCCGGGACGCAGTGACGAAAATCAAAGCACGCATGACCGCATTTGCCGCCGAGCATTTTTCTGTTGCCGAAGAAGAAGTACTATTTTCCAATAACCGGGTGATTGCCGGCGGTAACGATTTAAGCTTTGCGGAATTTGCCCAGCTTGCTTATATGAATCGAATTTCGTTGTCGGCCACCGGATATTATCGTACCCCGAAAATTCATTACGACCGAGCCACCGCTAAGGGAAGACCGTTTTTTTACTTTGCCAATGGTGCAGCCGTTTCCGAAGTCCTGATCGATACGCTGACCGGAGAATACAAGGTCTTACGCGTCGATATCTGTCACGATGTGGGCCAGTCGCTAAATCCTGCCATCGATATTGGTCAGATTGAAGGTGCATTTATCCAGGGCATGGGATGGATGACAGCGGAAGAACTCGTGTGGGGCGAAGATGGCTGTTTACAGACGGTAGGCCCTGCCAGTTACAAAATCCCAGCCATTGGCGATACCCCCGCACAATTTAACGTTGAGTTATTGCCCGACAGTCCTAATGTGGAAGCGACCATCTTCCATTCCAAAGCAGTCGGCGAGCCACCGTTGATGCTGGCAATTTCGGTCTGGAGTGCGCTGCGTGACGCCGTTGCCAGCCTGGGCGACTATAAGCACAGCCCTTCCATGGATACACCGGCAACACCAGAGCGTGTGTTGCAATCCTGCACGGCCATGCGGGCGCGCCTGCAATCATGAAACCTGAATCCACTAACGACTGGGTTACCGCGGTCAACCAACTGCAGCAAAGCGGTGAAGCCTATGTGCTGATTACGCTATTGGGTTCACGCGGTTCAACACCAAGAGATAGCGGCACGAAAATGGTTGTTGCCGCGAGTGGTAGCTTCGGCACAATCGGAGGGGGTCACCTGGAACACAAGGCGATGGCAATTGCCGCGCGAATGCTTGCCGGGGAGGATGAGCAGCAACGCATCGAGCATTTTCCGCTCGGACCGAGTCTGGGTCAGTGTTGCGGCGGCAGCACCACGGTATTATTCGAAAGCTTCCCCGCCAATACATTCAATATCATGTTATGTGGAGCCGGCCATGTCGGCCAGGCGTTGGCCGGCATCTTGTGCCAGTTACCGTGTCGCATGACCTGGATTGATTCGCGCGATAACCAACACCCGCAGCAACTGGCGAGCAACGTTCAAGCGATTGTCAGCGATAGTGTCGCCGACGAAGTCGCCGGCATGCCTGCTGCCAGTGATTATTTGATTATGACCCACAACCATCAAGTCGATTTCGAAATTCTCGAAGCGGTATTAAGACGCGGCGACGCTCATTACGTTGGACTGATAGGCTCTGCCACCAAATGGCGCAGGTTTCAAATGCGTCTTGAGCATAAAGGCTACGAGCCTGACTTTTACCAGCACGTGCGTTGCCCGGTTGGGCTGGCAGCCGTACCGGGCAAGCGTCCGATCGAAGTCGCCGTCTCGGTAGCCGCCGAAATTATTGCCAAACATCACGCCAACAAGCCGCAGAAGGAAGTACAGAAGGGTGTGTCTTGGCGCGAATTGAAACAAGTGTTAGACACCGTAGAATGAGTATCAAGCGTTTCGCCTTGCGTAGTCGTCGCACGATTGTCGACGGCGATGAAAGACAGACCACTATTGTGGTTAATGGTGAACGCATCGAAGCAGTGCTTGATTACGATGCCGCCGTCGACTGCGCGCTCGAAGACCTGGGCGACAAAGCTATACTGCCAGGGCTAGTCGATACCCATGTGCATATCAACGAGCCTGGCCGCACCGAGTGGGAAGGGTTCAACACGGCGACTCAAGCGGCGGCCGCTGGCGGTATCACGACGGTAGTAGATATGCCTCTCAATTGCACGCCGGTCACCACGAGCGCCGACGCACTCCAGCAGAAAATCGATTCTTTGGGCAAGCAGTTATGGATTGACTGCGGATTTTGGGGCGGCGTAGTACCGGAAAGTCTTGACGACCTTGATGAACTACTGCAGGCAGGCGTGTTGGGCGTGAAGTCTTTTACCATTCATTCGGGTATCGATGATTTTCGACAAGTCGATCGCTCGCATATCCGTCGTGCGATCCCCATCCTGGCCAACTACGATTTACCCTACCTGATTCATGCCGAGCTTGACGCCGAAGAAAACGAACCGCCGGAGATTGGCACGCGTTATCAGAGCTTTTTGGCATCGCGGCCGCGCAAGTGGGAAAACGATGCGATCAATATGATGATAGCCCTGGCCCGCGAAGCCCAGCAAGCGGGAATCGACAGCAAAATTCATATCGTACATTTGTCTTCAGCCGACGCGATCGCTGCGATTCGCGAAGCGCAGCAATCCGGCTTACGACTTAGCGCCGAAACTTGCCCGCATTACCTGACCCTGTTCGCCGAGTCGATTCCCGACGGCAAAACACTTTTTAAATGCTGTCCTCCAATCCGCGAGGATGAAAACCGCCAGCGCTTATGGCAGGGACTTGACGATGGCGACATCAACTTTATTGTCTCCGACCATTCACCGTGCACTCCGCAGCTCAAGCATATTGATAGTGGCGATATCGAACACGCCTGGGGGGGGATCTCTTCCCTGCAGTTTGGTTTGTCAATTATCTGGACGGAAGCGCAATCGCGTGGCTATTCATTGGCGCAAGTGGCTGACTGGATGGCAACGCGCCCGGCCGCCTTTGCTGGGCTGGCACAACGGAAGGGCCGGATTGCGCCCGGTTTCGACGCAGACCTTACCGTGTTCGACGCTGATTCCAGCTATGTGATCACGCCTGACATGATTAAGTATCGCCATAAAATAACCCCTTACGAAAGCAAGCAGGTAACCGGTGTTGTAGAAAAAACCTACCTGCGGGGACAGCAGGGTTATGTTGATGGCGAACTACCAGGTAAGCCGGTAGGCCAGGCCATACTACGCTAGCAATAATATGCCCGAAAAAACTTTGTGGAAATAAATCACTATGTCTCAAGATTCGGCAAGCAATAAGTTTTCTTCGCAGTATATTGATCTGCTAAACGAAAAAGTTGGCGGAAGGGCGCTGGCCTGCTCCGATGAATGGTTTGCCGAATGC
>JBPCXM010000208.1:0-2940 GCA_051008535.1 Pseudomonadales bacterium
GGCCTCTTCGATTCCGTGCTGCCTTTATCCTTCAGGTCAAGCTTACCTTCAGCGGTACAAAAACGCATACGCGTCAAGTAATTAACGATGCAGCGCAGGCGTTTGTTGCCGCCAAGCTTGTCGTCCCAGCACTTCGGTCCGTCACCATACATGTTGGCAAAAAAATCGCTTGCTTTCTTACCTTGTAAGCTTTTCTCCACTTCGGCAGCAAGCTGCAGCGCGCGATCTAGCGTCCAGCGGGGTGGAATACCGGCATGCACCATGGTGAAGCCAAGCTTCTCATCGCTATAAATTAGGGGTTGGCGCCGCAACCAAGCTAGCAGTGCGTCGCGATCGGGCGCGTCAAGCACATCGGCGAAGGTATCGTTTTTGCGTATCTTCTGCGCGCCGCTGGCAACAGCGAGTAAATGCAAGTCATGATTGCCCAGCACAATTTTGCATTGCTTACCCAGATCTTTTAAATATCGTAGCGTGGCCAGCGATTGCGGACCACGATTCACCAGGTCGCCAACCACCCAGAGTTGATCTTGAGCGGCGTCGAACGCAACACCATCGAGTACGCAGCGTAGCGAATCGTAGCAACCTTGAATATCGCCAACCGCAAACGTGCGTTTTGTCATATCAGTGGACGGCGTTGGGATACGCCAGCGAAAACGCCGCGATCGGCGCATCAAAAATCTCACCATCGGCGCTGCGCATTTGGTAGCTGCCCTCCATGACGCCGACCGGTGTTTTAATCACAGCACCACTGGTATAGCGATAACTTTCACCGCTGGCCAGATTCGGTTGCTCGCCGACCACGCCGTCGCCGCGTACTTCCTGTTCCTCGTTGTTACCATCAGTAATCCGCCAATAACGCCTCAGCAATTGTGCCGCCTGCTCACCACGATTGGTAATGGTGATCGTATAAGCGAACACAAATTCGGCGGCGTCGGGATTGGATTGCTCAGCTACATATTGCGTGACGACGCGGATATCGATGGAGTCCCTTTTATTGTTCATAAATATCTATTTTTCATAGATTGTCCTGTAACGCTTGCGCCATGCGGATGAACTGCGCCATATGCAAATTTTCAGCTCGTTGCGACGGGTCTATGGCTAGCCGTTGTAAATCATCCGCACTGAAAAAACTGCGCAAGTTATTCTTTATGGTTTTGCGACGCTGCTGGAATGCTGCTCTGAGCAATTGTTCCAGGCTCTGGTAGTCGACCGCTTCCTCTTCGCTTCGAGTGCGCGGCACCAATCTTACCACAGCGGATACTACTTTCGGCCGTGGCCTAAAGGCATCGGCCGGAACCCCGAATAAGCGCTCTACAGTGAAATAGTACTGCAACATCACGCTGAGACGCCCGTAAGCTTTGTTGTCCGGCGTTGCGACGATGCGATCGACCACTTCGCTTTGCAGCATAAAATGCATGTCGTGAATGTATTGACTATGCTGCAAAAAGTGAAACAGCAACGGTGTTGAAATATTGTATGGCAGGTTGCCAACGATACGAAGTGCTTGCCCCGCCGCGATGCTGGCGAGATCAAACTGCAATGCGTCTTCCACATGCAGCGTAAATTTTTCCTGGGCGGCGAACTTCTCTTGCAGCAAGATGGCAAGATCGCGATCAATTTCAATAGCGTCTAGCGTGGCGCCGCTGTCAAGTAACAACTCGGTCAGCGCACCATACCCCGGACCCACTTCAACAATATGATCGTTGGCCGTCACACGCAACGCCACAATGATTTTGCTAATAAACGCGGGATCGGTCAGAAAATTCTGCCCAAAACGCTTGCGGGCACGCAACTGAGCCAAAATATGCTACTGGCGCGCTTGCTGGCTGGCTGCCATCGTCGCGGCGCACTGCAATGCCGCCAACATGCTGCTGGCGCCTGCTTTGCCACTGCCGGCAATATCCAGCGCCGTGCCATGATCCACCGAGGTGCGAATAATTGGCAGACCGAGGGTAATATTCACCGCTGTGCCAAAACTGGCGTGCTTGATCACCGGTAAACCCTGGTCGTGGAACATGGCGAGCACCGCATCGCAATGTTCCAGATACTTAGGCGTGAACGCGGTATCGGCCGGCACTGGGCCAACCAGTCGCACGCCTTCGGTTCGCAATTCTTCAATACATGGGCCGATAATAGTCTGTTCCTCGGCGCCGAGGTGACCACCCTCGCCGGCATGCGGGTTAAGCCCGCACACCAGGATGCACGGGTCGCTTAGCGCGAAACGTGTACGCAGATCGTGCGCCGTAATGCGGATCACATCGCGCAGCAGCTCGATCGACAGTGCGGCGCTGACCGCTGCGAGGGGAATGTGTGTGGTTGCCAAAGCGACACGGAATTTCTCGCTGGCCAGCATCATCACCACCCGCGGCGTGCCGGTGCGCTGTGCCAGATATTCGGTATGGCCGCTGAAGTCGTAACCCGCGTCGATGATCGCGGCTTTGTTAATGGGACCTGTCACTAACGCCTGCGCCTGACCACTGCTGCACGCCTGTTGCGCAACATCCAGACATTGCAACACATATTTCGCGTTGGCGGGATTACACTGACCCAAAGTAACTGGAGCAATCAGCTGCACTGGCAATACCTTCAGCACCCCTGGTTTTGACGGTGCTGGAGACGCTTCAAGATTGATTTCTTCAATACCAACGGTGAGACCTAATAACTCAGCGCGTGCCATCAGCATGCTGGGATCGGCGACGATCACTAATTCGTAATCGAATGCCTGAGTACTAACCTGAACACAAATATCCGGCCCGATACCCGCCGGCTCACCGGGCGTTGCGATGATGCGAAGAGTAGACAAGGTTAGTGCCCCTTCAATAGGATAATGCCGGAGTACTCTACTTCTTGATATCTACGTAAGCCTCGTCACGGATCTTCTGCAGCCAGGCCTCGAGTTCTTCGTCAAATTTGCGCTTGTAAATAAAATTACTGGCCTTG
>JBPCXM010000209.1:0-10978 GCA_051008535.1 Pseudomonadales bacterium
AACTGTTAGACGAAGCCCCACAGCCAGGGTTGTTAGAGGCTAACGATTTTGGTCGCTTGTTTACCGCGCTGATTAAATTGGCGCAACACGATATCCAACAAGACGCATCCACCGCCGATTCGGTAGCGTCGCTGAGCACCTATCGCCTCATGTACGTCTATATGCTGCAAGCGAGCGATTTGCAGGACGCCATCGAGCGCGCCGCCGTGTATTTTTCACGCTTCCACGACGAGCAGCAAAGTTTTTCTCTGCGGCAGGAAAATGACCATGTGATCTGGCAGTTTCATCTCGACAAATCGAGCGAGAGCGCGCTAGACACTGCGATTGGCATCGAACATTTCTGCATGGGCAAACTGAACTGGTTACCCGGTTTGCCTGGCCGCATGGTGGCCTTGTATACCTGGCATCGCCTTTGTTGTTGGATGATTGGTAATTTTATCGATTTGATAGCCGTCAATATCGATTACCCAATGTCGGGTTCTGCGGAACAGTATATCGAGCCGTTTCGCGCGCCGCTTTATTTTAATCAGGCTGATTGCGCTCTGGTGTTCCACTCGCGCTATCTCGACTTTCCCATTGTGCAAAGCGAGCAGCAATTGAATGCTATGCTGGAGATCTTTCCCGCCGAGTTGATGTTGGCCGACGCCATGGCGGACAGCATGGCCGCGCGTGTGCGCGGACTGTTGGGTCAGGATTTTAGCCGCGAGCTTCCAGGCTTGGAGGAGATTGCCCAACGTCTTTACACCACCACACCTACTTTGCACCGCCGCTTGCGTGACGAAGGCACCTCATTTCAAAAACTAAAAGACAACTGCCGGCGCGACGCCTCCATCTCTCTGTTGCGTGCCGGTGCACTGAGTGGCGCCGAGATCGCCGAGCACCTGGGATTTTCCGATGCCAGTACGTTCTACCGCGCCTTTAAGAAGTGGACTGGTTTAACCGTGCGGGAATTTAAACAGCAAGAGGCCTAAAAATCTGCACATTTGCGCTTGTGCACCACAAGCGTTAACTTGCGATTTGCGCGGCGTAAAAATGCATTGAGAAAAACGACAACGGGAGAGACAACATGGCCTACTTCGTCACCGGTGGAACTGGTTTTATCGGCAAATTCCTCATCGAAAAATTACTGCAACGAGAAGGTACGATTTATGTATTGGCGCGCAAGGGTTCAAAGCGCAAATTTAAAGCGTTGCAAAAGCGCTTTCCGGGTAACGAAGATCGATTGGTTGCCGTTACCGGTGATCTGACTAAGTCCAAACTGGGATTGAGCGCAAAAGACCTTAAATCGCTGACCGGCAAAATCGACCATTTCTTCCATTTGGCGGCCATCTACGACATGAAAGCCGACGCCGAAAGCCAGCAGGCCGCCAACGTTGAGGGTACTCGCCACGCGATACAAGCGGCAGAGAAGATGAAAGCGGGTTGCTTTGAACATGTCAGTTCCATTGCCGCCAGTGGTTTGTACCGCGGCACATTCCGTGAGGATATGTTTCGCGAGGCGGAACGGCTAGAGCATCCGTATTTCCGCACCAAGCACGACTCCGAAGGTATCGTTCGTGACGAATGCAAAGTGCCTTGGCGCGTGTATCGCCCCGGTGCCGTGCTCGGTCATTCGAAAACGGGTGAGATCGATAAGATAGACGGTCCTTATTACGTATTCGGTGCGCTCAAGAAACTGCGTGAGCTACTGCCGCCGTGGATGCCGTTGGTAGGGTTGGAAGCCGGCTTAATGAACGTCGTGCCAGTGGACTATGTGGTCGACGCCATGGATTATATTGCCCATAAACCCGGGCACGATGGTGAATGCTTCCATCTGACCGACCCGGATCATTACCCTATGGGCGAGTTGATAAATCTGTTCGCCGACGCTGGCAATACGCCGAAAATGGCGATGCGTTTCGATGCCAAAATATTCAATTTCATACCTTCCGGAGTGAGCAATACCCTCGGCAAGTTGCCGCCGGTAAAACGCATCAAACAAACATTGCTGGATATGATCGGCATGCCTGAATCAGCGATGGTTTTTATGCAATACGAAACCCGTTACGATAACCGCGAAACGGAGAAAATATTACGCCGCAGCGGCATTGAAGTACCGCGTCTTTCCAGCTATGCACCGCAGATTTGGGATTACTGGGAACGTCACCTTGATCCTGACTTGTTTATCGACCGCAGCCTGGAAGGCAATGTGCGCGGTAAAGTCGTGGTGGTTACCGGCTCCTCTTCGGGTATCGGCGAGGCCATCGCCTACCGATTGGCCGCCGCCGGCGCCAAGATCATTTTGACCGCTCGCTCGGTGGACAAACTGCAAGTTGTAAAAGACGGAATCAAAGCCAAGGGTGGCGAGGCGCACGCTTACAGTTGTGATATTTCTGATATGGAGTCTTGCGATAAGTTTATCGCCGCCGTGCTGAAGGATCTTGGCCACGTTGATATTTTAGTTAACAACGCCGGCCGCTCTATTCGCCGTTCCGTTCATCTTTCCTATGACCGCTTCCATGACTTCGAGCGCACCATGCAATTAAATTACTTTGGTGCTCTGCGTCTGATGTTGGGTTTCCTGCCTATGATGAGCAAGCGTAAACAGGGTCATATCATCAACATTTCGTCGATAGGTGTATTAGGCAGTTCGCCGCGTTTTTCCGCCTACGTGGCGTCGAAATCGGCGATGGATGCATTCTCGCGCTGCGCTGCGTCCGAATACTCCGACCGCAACGTCAAATTCACCACGATCAATATGCCACTAGTGAAAACACCGATGATTGCCCCAACAAAAATTTACGACTATGCGCCTACGCTGACGGTAGATGAATCTATGGATTTGGTGGTAGATGCGGTGGTTCACAAACCTCACCGGGTGGCGACGACCATGGGTATCTTCCTATCCATCGCCAATTCGATCGCGCCAAAATTGATGGAGGTGGTGTGGAATACTTCTTACCGTATGTTCCCCGATTCGGCGGCGTCGAAAGGCGTAGAGGCGAAGAAGAAAGTGGAGCCGTCCAACGAGCAGGTTGCCATGGCAGCAATTATGAAGGGGATACATTTTTAGAATGCTCTTACGCGGAGTACTGCTTCTATTCTTGTTGTTCGGTTCCGCCATCGCGACGGCACAAGCCACCACAGACAACGATGCGCTTATCCGTGAGGAGATGGCCTACCACGTCGGCGTGCTTGCTTACATCTACGGTTACCCAATGGTGGATATGCAGAAGCAGATGTACAATGACACCCATCGGGTCAGCGCGGGACAAACCACCTACGCGCCGGTTAATCGTTTTTATCACTTCAAGCAATTGGTGACGCCGGAGACTGCTGGCACCTTACGCGCGCCGAATAGTGACACGCTGTATTTTGCTGGCTGGTTTGATTTGACCGAGGAACCGGTCATCGTTCACAACCCCGATACAAAGGGGCGCTACTATACAATGGCAGTGACGAACCTGTACGCCGAAGTGACTCATCTGGGTAGGCGTACGGTAGGAACCGAAGAGCATTACCACGCGCTGGTTGGGCCTGGCTGGGAGGGAAAATTACCACGCGGAGTCAAAGCCGTTCAGCTCGATACCAACAAAGCCTGGATACTGGGCAGGTTACTGGTCGACGGAAAATCGGACTTGCCTGTGGCGCTTGAGATGCTGCAGCAGTTTTGGGCCAGTCCGCTCAGCAAATGGCGGCGTGGCAAACCCCTGTCTGTAGCCATTGAGCAAAAAGCAGAAGCGATCGATCCTCTCAACACAGTCGAGTACTTCAGTTATTTAAATCAGGCTATACGCGCCAACCCGCGACGGCCTGATGAAGCCGCATTGATGACCCAGTTTGATACTATCGGTGTGGGGCCTAACAGTTCGTTTCAAGCGGGTGAGTTGCATGATGACTTGAAAGCGGGCCTAGAGCGCGCCATTATAGATGCGCGCAAGCTGATAGCCGCGGCATCCCGGCGTACAATTCCTGCAGTGAACGGCTGGATGATCTCAAAAGAAATAGGCCGCTACGGGCACGACTATTTGCATCGCGCGGCGGTGGTGATGGGCGGCTACGGCAATTTACCGGAGGAGAGCCTGTACGCGGCCACGCTGTTTGACCAGAAGAACGAAATGCTAAGTGGCAGCAAATCCTACCGCATTCACTTCGGCAAAGACGAGTTGCCACCAGTGAATGGTTTCTGGTCGCTAGCGGCGTACCGAGTGGAAGACGCCAACTTGGAGAACAATCGCATCGAGCGCTACAGCATAGGCGACCGCACCAGCGGGCTGCAGTACCACGCCGACGGGTCGATTACATTTCATTTGCAACACAAAGTTCCCGCCAGTGGTGAGACTAACTGGTTGCCTACTCCCGCTGGCGGTTTTTATGTCATCATGCGTTTGTACGAGCCGGCCGAAGAATTACTAGATGGCCGCTATCAATTGCCGCCTATTGCAGTTGCGGACTGAATGTTTGGCGACATTCTAATCAGGGCATGATGGGGTAACGTGTGTGGTAGTATTCTTCCAATTGATACTGCGCTTGCAAAAAAGTTACCAGATCAATTAACTCAGTAACAGTTAATACGTCGTTGTAGTAGCGCATTTTCGATTCGCCGTTTTCCGTTACAGTCGATGAAGAATATTTCTTCGAAATTTTGTGCGAGGGATTAATAATCGAAGTCACCAATTCGCCGTATGTGCTGATGTGGGTAGTTTTCCCACCCAATGGTACGGTCATGAGTGCATCAACACCTTCTCTCAGCTCGTCCAACCCTGCGACGCTGTGGCAATCGTTACACTTTAGCTTTAGAAAGTTTTGTTGTCCTATTGCAGTGTCGCCATCCGGCAAGCTAAAGCCGCGCGCTGATTTGGGTCCGGTGTCGCACGCGCTGAGCCAACAAGCAAGTGTCAATACGCCTATCAGCAGAGAGGTGTTTCTCACAATGCGTTCCTTCAAGTGCGTTAGCTACTTACAGCTTGAACCTGCCGCAGAAAACCGGGTTGATACAAATCAACTTTCCGGCAAAAATGCCGACCTGTGCTGGCAAGATTTAGGGTAGAAATTCGTGACCAAGCGAAAGAACAAGAAGACCAAGCGGCTGAAGGTTTTGGTAACCGGCGGTACTGGATTCGTCGGCTTTCATACAGTACTGGCCCTGTACGAAGCAGGGCATGAAGTGCGTTTGTTGGTACGCAGCCAAGAGAAGATGCGGCGAGTGTTTGAACCTTTTGGCCTAGATGGGCTGGAAAGTGTTACCGGTGATATTACCGACGCCGATTCGGTGGAGAAAGCGCTGACAGGCTGCAATGCAGTAGTACACGCCGCAGCCATGGTCAGCGTGCATGCCAGCGATTCGGACCAGGTATTAAAGAACAACAAGCGCGGCACCGAGCTGGTATTGGGCGGCGCCTGGGAGCAAGGCATTGAGCGCATGGTGCAGGTGTCTAGCACCACCGCCTTGTTTCGCCCCGGTTCCAGCAGCGTGGATGAAGAGTCGCCACTAGGCGCGGCGCGCAGCGGTTATGGTCGTTCTAAAATCGAGTGCGATCGCTATATAAGGCGCCTGCAAAGTCAGGGTGCGCCCATTTATACAACGTATCCCGGCAGTGTTATTGGACCGAATGATCCTGGGCTGAGTGAGGCGCTGGCCGGTATTAAGGTGTTTCTCGACAGCCGCCTGATTTTTGAAACCAGCAGTGGCATTCAGCTGATCGACGCTCGCGATCTTGGCCGTGCGCATGTGCTATTGCTGGAACGCGGCGGCCCGCCAGACCGGTTTTTGGTGGGCGGCCAGTACTTCAGTTGGCCACAATACGGCGATTTGCTGGCGCGAGTCACCGGCGAAAAGTTTTTTCGTCTGCCGGCGCCAAAATTCGCCATGCAACTGCTGGGCCGCGCCGGCGACTTTGTTAACAATTTTATCGCGTTAGATATGCCGGTCACTCGCGAAGCCATCAGTTACGCCACCGAGTGGGCGGTGGCCGACGACAGTCACATCAAGCTTGAACTGGGTATTGAATACCGCGATATCGATGAAACCCTCGCCGATACGATCCGCTGGATGCAGCAAGCAGGGCATCTGCGCCACGAATATCAGCTTTAACGCTGCCTTGCACTAATATTGATTTCCGCTGCCAAATGAACCCTCACAACAAAGGAGTTGCCAATAAATGTCGATAACAGCGCAGGATATCCAGCAAAAAACCACCGAACTGGTTGCAGCCGAAGCCCCGTTCGAACTGCATGAGATCATTGTCGACGGTCAACAGCTACAAGGCTTTAAAAACGCACCAGCCAATCTGATCGACCTGGTGCAAGCAGGCCGCGGCCATGGCGATCAGATTTTTATGGTTTACGAGGGCGAACGTCTCAGCTTTACTGGCTTCTACCAACAAGTCGACGCGTTAGCCACGGCTTTGCAAAATGATTATGGCGTCACAAAAGGTGACCGGGTGGCCATTGCCATGCGCAATGCGCCGGAATGGGCCGTCGCATTGGTGGCGGGCACCCTAATCGGGGCAATCATGGTACCGCTTAACAGCTGGGGGAAAACCGACGAGTTGCTTTACGGCGTGACTGATTGCGATGCCAAAGTGCTGGTGTGTGATGCGCAGCGCTATGCGCTGATTGCCAACAAGTTGGATGAATTCCCCGGTAGCGTGATTGTGGCACATGGCGACGAGACATTTAATCATCCCAAAGTAGCGGGCTTTACCAGCGCGCTGGAGAATGGTGTGGACGCAACATACACCACTGCCGAAGTTCAGCCGGAAGATATAGCGCTCATCCTCTATACCTCGGGCAGCACCGGTTTTCCCAAAGGCGTGGCCTCGCGCCACGTCAGTGTGTGTCAAGCCTTGATGAATATGTATTTTCTCGGCTTTCTGAGTATTTCGCTGGAGGGCGAACGCAAGCTGCGTGGTGGAGCCGACCGCGAAACACCGCTGCTGACGGTGCCGCTGTTTCACGCGACCGGTTTGATATCAGGCTTGCTGATGCCGCTGCAAATGGGGCACAAAGTCGTAATGATGTACAAATGGGAAACGGAAAAGGCGTTGCAGCTTATCGAGTCGGAAAAAGTCACCGGTTTAACCAGTGTACCGGCCGTACTGCAAGCACTGCTGACCCATACGGATTACGATAAATACGATACCAGCTCGCTACTGCGAGTCAGCGCCGCCGGGGCGGCATCACCCACCGGGCTGCCTGAATTGATCGAAGCCAAGGTCGGCAATGCCAGCCGTTCTACGGGCTGGGGTATGACCGAAACCATGGCGGTGGGTACGACCATGATCGGTGGTATTTACGACCTGAAACCCATGGCTGCAGGGGTTAAATCACCACTGGTGGAGCTGCGTTTTGTCGATCCCGACGGTCAGGAGCTGCCGGCCGGCGAGCCTGGCGAAATTCAGTGCCGCGGCGTGACCCTGTGTGCTGGCTACTGGGGAAAACCCGAAGCGAGCGCCGAAATAATGCACGATGGTTGGATGAAAACCGGCGATATCGGCGTGTTAGATGAAGACGGCTTTTTGCACATCACCGGCCGCATCAAGGAGATTGTGATTCGCGGCGGGGAAAATATTTACCCCGGTGAGATCGAGGGGGTAGCGTATGCGCATGAAGCAGTGCAAGAAAATGTCGTCTTCGGGGTGCCTGACCGTGACATGGGCGAAGAACTGGCCATGGTGGTTTACCCACAACCATCGCACCCACTCACGGTTGAAGAATTACGCAACCATTTGGAAGCGCGACTGGCCAAATTTAAGGTGCCAAAATACATCGAGTTGGTGGATGAGCCGCTGCCACAGAACGCCAGCGGCAAGTTGTTCAAGCGCAAGCTGCAGGAAGAGTTTGTAGCGCTTATGGCCGGTTAAGCGATCTATTGATCCAGATAAAACTTTTATTTTTCAGTAGCTTACTTTTTTGGCACACTCTAACTCTAGTAGCCACCATGCAAGGTGATTATTCCGCTCGAAGTGAACGAATATGAGAAGCTTCAATATCGCGAGCAGCTCCTGGAAACTCGGTATTTGTGCTTCATGGTACTGGATAAGCTTGGCTATCACGAAGGCACCATGTTGTTGCACCGCGCGAAATCGCCGACGATGTGCAAGTGACGGTCAGTGTTGATGTCGACCTTTACAGCTTGACGCAAAGAGCTGACCGTGCGCTCTACGGAGCCAAGGAGTGTGGTCGTGACCGGGTGGCTGCGGCTGTTCAGCCGATTGCTCTAAACCTATTCTTTTCGGCTACGTTCGAACAGGTTTCGGCGCGACACTTTTTGAGCAAGAGTGGGAATCTCTTTCCTGAGGTGACAAAAATAAGCTGCCCGAAAGTGTGAGCCATAGGGGTGTAGCGAGTGAAAGTTTTTGTATGCGAAAAACGAACTGTTAGGCCATATTTATGTGCTTGCGGTAACCGCATAATGGCAGCAAGCTACATGTACTGAAAGTGCCAGGAGACCAGCAAAATGAGTGATTCTACTGAAACCAAAGCTACACAACGACGCGTGCTGAACAAAGCGGGCATGGGAATTAAACAAGGACTCCCATTGCAAGCTTCTGCGGGTGACATAGATGAACTGCGCAAAGACGTGCAGCGCTTGATGGATATTGAGGCCATCAAGCAGCTCAAGCATGCCTATTTTCGTTGTATTGATACAGCCAATCTGGAAGAACTTGGCACCTTGTTTCATGATGATGTTTCGGTACATTTCATCGGTGGTACTTACGAGTGGAAGCTTGATAGCCGACAGGAATACATGGACGCGGTGAAGTTTTCGTTCCACAAAGAATCGATTGGCCATCATAACGGTCATATGCCAGAAATTCAGATGCTCAGCGACACAGAAGCGACGGGCATCTGGTATTTGGCAGACAATATGTGGATTCTTAACCATAAGCACTTTACCACTGGCACCGCCTTATATTGGGATCGGTATTTGAAAGTGGATGGCCGCTGGTTGATTAAGGATACTCGGTACGAACGACTCTATGAGCTTAACCAGTCGTTAGAGAGTGACCTTAAGCCCAGTTCCCACTATTTGGGCGTACACGGCACAGCCTTGTAACTAACGCGAACATTCGCGCAGCAAGCTAACAGCAGAGGAATGACAATATGCGACTAAAAGACAAAGTAGCAGTAATTACCGGCGCCGGGCTAGGCATGGGACGCGCAACCGCCGAAGTGTTTGCCGCCGAGGGTGCGAGTGTTGTGGTGAATGATATTAGCGAAGCCGACGCTCAAGAAACGTTGACTCTTGTCAACGAACGTGACGATTGCTGTGCGATTACCGGCGATATCTCCAACAGCGCGCAGGTTAGTTCTTTGTACCAGCAAGTAGAAGAGCGCTATGGCAAGGTTGACTTGCTGGTCAACAATGCCGGAGTAGGCGCGGCCCCGAATGACGGTTATGACAAGTTTTATGAACGCATGGCGGCGCGCAACGAGCAATTGCAACAAGGTCAGACGCCAACGGTGCATCTGGACCATATTATCGATATGCAAGACGATGGCTGGCAGCGTGTGCTCGACATCAACATGAACGGCCTGTTCTATAACTGCCGTGAGGCGGTGAAACTAATGATCAAGGCCGGCGCCGAAGGTTCGATTATTAATATCTCCAGCACCTCCGCTTTAAGCGGCGAAGGAGGCGTGCACTACTGTGCAACCAAAGCCGCCGTGCTGGGTTTTACCAAATGCTTGGCGAGTGAACTGGGGAGCAGGAATATTCGGGTGAATGCCATCTGCCCGGGCCCGACCAATACCCGTCTAATGCAGGATATTAGCGAGGAGTGGGCGCAAGCTATGATCGCGGCTATCCCGCTCGGACGCATTGCCGAACCCGCAGAAGTGGCGCGCACGGCATTATTTCTCGCCAGCGATGATGCGTCTTTCTTCACCGGGCAAACCCTGGCCGCCAACGGCGGCATGCATATGATTTAGGCGTTAGCGGCATAATACGGAGCAAGGTTATGAGTAACAGACTGGAAAACAAGGTTGCGTTAGTGACCGGTGGTGGCACCGGCATCGGCGCTGCAACGGCGCGACGTTTTGCGCAAGAGGGTGCAAGCGTGATTGTCTGCGGTCGCCGCGAAGAACCGCTGCAACAGGTTGTCGAAGCAATAGAGGCCGACCAAGGTAGCGCGTTGGCGTTACCGCTGGATGTGAGCGACTCCGCCGCATTCGAGCAAGCGGTGCAAGTGGTACAGGAAAAATATGGGCGGCTGGATATTCTGATCAACAATGCCTACTCAATGATGGCTGGCACCGTGAAAGACATGTCAGCGGAGGATTGGCAGTCCTGTTTTCAGGTGACAATGAATGGCACTTTCTTCGGTACCCAGGCCGTCATGCCGCTGATGGAGCAGCAGAAAAGCGGCGTCATCGTCAATGTTTCCTCGGTCTGCGGCTTGCTTGGTGCGCCGTATACTGCTGCTTACGGCGCCGCCAAAGCCGCGGTGATCAGCTTTACCCGAACTGCCGCGCTTGAAGGGGCGGAACATAATATTAGATCTAACGTTGTGATTCCTGGTGTGGTAATGACTCCCAGCACCGAAGCCGCGCTGCCTGGCGAACAAGCGCAGCGTGCGGCTGCGGCGGGTGTACCACTGCGTCGAATAGCCGATTCGTTGGAAGTGGCGAATGCTATCCTGTTTCTCGCCTCCGACGAGGCATCGTATATCACCGGCACCAGCCTAGTGGTAGACGGCGGCAAGACTTGCGAGCTGTCCAGCGCTGCCAACATGGAAGATTTTGACGCGACCTGATAATCGCCGGACAGTCCTGCGACCCTTCTTTTCCTTGCTCTTCTGCAACGCACAAAGAGCGTGAGTGAACGGCAAATATCTCACTCTTATCTGGGAAACAATCAGCTTTTATCGCTGAGCGCGCGATCGGGAGAGCCGAATTGGAAAAATGAGACTTACGTCACAAAATCGCTGCACTTGTGGCGAACTTAACGCCCAGAGTTGACTATTTTACATACTGCAGGAGGGGAATAAAACTC
>JBPCXM010000210.1:0-3978 GCA_051008535.1 Pseudomonadales bacterium
TTAAGCTCAGCATTTTGCAGCACTTTTTGCACCGCAGGTACGGGACCGATTCCCATTCTGGCAGGTTCAACGCCCGCCACAGCCCAGGAAACAATGCGAGCAAAGGGCTTAAGGCCATACCGCGCCACCGCCGCTTCACTGGCCACGATACAGGCGGACGCACCGTCGTTCTGAGTGCTGGCGTTACCGGCGGTGACGGTGGACTCCGGGTCAACTCCTGCCCTGATCGCCTTTAACCCAGACAGTGCCTCCAGTGAGGTTGCCCGGGGCGTTTCGTCCTGGGTCACAATGGTCTCGCCTTTACGCTCCGGCACAGTGACTGAAATAATCTCGTCATCCAGCAGGCCTTGTTCCTGCGCCGCGAGGGCCCGGCGCTGGGATTCCACCGCGAAACGATCCTGCTCTTCCCGGGATATACCGTACTCACGGCGAAGGTTTTCAGCGGTCTCCAGCATGCCGCCAGGCACCGGGAAATTAACACCACCCGCGCTTACCCGCCCCCGTGCAAGCGCATCCTGGAGTTCCAGCGAAGCCCTCTTAATGCCCCAGCGCGCGCTATGCGTGAAAAACGGCGCATTACTCATGGATTCCGCACCACCGGCAATCACCACATCAGAGCCGCCAGTCGCCACTTGCAGGTAAGCATAGACCACTGCCTGCAATCCAGATCCGCAACGTCTATCCAACTGGAGCCCGCCGGTAGTGACCGGAAGGCCCGCGTCCAGCGCCACTACCCGCCCAAGGGCCGGGGCGTCCATACTGGAGTAGCACTGGGCAAACAGCACATCTTCCACCGCAGCGGCCGGCAATTCGGACTTCTCGAGCAGACCTCGCAGGACAGCCGCGCCCACAAACTGAGCATCCACATTCTTATAGGCCCCGCCAAACTTACCCACGGGCGTCCGCACGGGTTCACAAATAAATGCTTGCCTGGTTTTCATCGTTTTCTCCATCTACCGCGGGACGGTCCACTCAGGCAGGCAGCAGGGTGTCACCACCATCTACCCTGAAGGTTTGACCAGTAATCCAGGCTGCCTCCTCAGAGGCGAGGAACTTCGCCATATTGACGATATCACGGGTATCTCCGAGCCGCTTGAGGGCAAGGCCAGCCACCACCTGGTCAAGAATCTCAGCGGGCACCTGCCGGGTTGCGTCGGTATCCGTGGGACCCGGGGCAATAGCATTGACCCGTATATTGCGATCTCCCAGTTCACTGGCCAGGCACATTGTAAGGCCCTGCACACCCAGTTTGGCTATACCGTAATAACCACCCTGGGCCTTCCAGGCGGCGGTGGAAGACTGGTTGATTACGCTTCCTCCTCCCCGTTGAACCATTGCATCGGCGACGGCGCGGGTCATTACCAGGGGACTATGCATATTTACCTTCATGATCTGGTAGTAATAGTCCAGGTCTACATCCAACAGGGTTTCATAGCGCATGCCGTGGAAGATGGCAGCGTTATTGACGAGGATATCAATGCCACCAAACTGCGCCTGGGCCAAATCGGCGACTGCAGCTGCATCGGCCTCTGACGACACGTCCGTTTTGATGGCTAGGGCTTTGTGCCCGGCCTGGCAGATTTCGCTGGCGACACGCTGGCCCGCCTCTTCATTCAGTTCTGCGATAACCACAGAAGCACCTGCCTCGGCAAAACTCCTGGCGTAGGTCTCCCCAATACCCTGACCACCGCCGGTGATGATCGCTACCTTTCCTTCGAATGTCATAGTCATGTCCTCAAATTCACTTATGTACAGTAACTGGTGATACCTATGTACCCAGAACCAATTTTTTATCGTGCAGCCTGCCGATTTCGCCAGTGGAGAGGCTCAGCAGCTCCGCCAGAACCTGCTCGGTGTGTTCACCCAGGCGTGGCGCCGCGGCAGTACTTTCCCGCTCAACTCCGCTGAAAGCCAGTGGCGTGCCCGGCATGATAAATTCTCCTACCTCCGCTTGTGCCTGACGCACAAACATGGGGTTGTCCTCTGAACAAGCAGAATCGTTGCTCAGCATTTCCTTCACGCTCCGGTAGCGGCTCCAGCAGACCTTCTCTCCCGTGAAAGCAGCTTCGATCTCACTGATTTTCTTGGTACTCGTCCAGGATTCAATCAGCGCCGCTATTTCCCGACGGGCCTCGTAGCGATCACCCTCGCGCTTGAAATCCAGACCCCTCATTTTTGCGAGGTGATCCATTTCCACGCTCAGTCCTGTGGCCGAGCAAAGACCGCGCCACTGCTTGGGCGTGAGACCGACAACCATAAACCGGACGCCGTCCGCTGAAACAAAATCCCGCCCGAATGCGCCGTAGAGGTAGTTACCGGACCTCTCGCGCTCAACCCCCAACTCAGCCTCCGCAAGAAACCCCAGCGAGCCCATGGTGGCCATGGCCACATCTTCCAGCGCCAGCTTGATATGCTGGCCCTCTCCTGTTATCCGCCTGTGCCTCTCGGCAGCTAACAATCCCGAAACAGCCATTTGCCCGGTGATGCAGTCCCAGGCCGGGATAACGCTATTGACTGGCCCTTCATGTCCCTCTGGACCGGTAAACATCGGAACACCAACAGCAGGATTGACGGTGTAGTCGACAGCGGACCCACCGTGGCGGTTGCCCATTATCGTCAGTTGAATCACGTCTTCCCGGGATTCACGCAAACTTTCATAGCTCAACCAACCACGTGGCGGAAAGTTTGTCAGCAATATGCCCGCATCCTCTCCCTGGGCGCAGATAATTGCCCTGGCAAGCTCCTGCCCCTCGGGGTTGCGGATATCGATTGCAACAGAGCGCTTGTGCTTGTTCAGCCCCTGCCAGAACAGACTCACATTGTCATCGGTGACCGGCCAGCGACGGTAATCAAGGCCTCCCCTGACATCATCGATGCGTATGACCTCGGCACCCATCTGGGCCAGGGACAGGCCCGCCGATGGAGCGGCGACAAATGCGGAGACCTCTACCGCCCTCATACCGGCAAGTATTCCCATCAGGTTTTCTCCTGACCCGCGTCAAGCGAGCTCTGCAGTAGTTGCCGGGCAATGACCTTCAATGCCAGTGTCTCTTCCGCACCCTCGAAGATTGACAGCACCCTGGCGTCCACAAAGTAGCGACTCACCGGACTCTCCTCTGCATACCCCATGCCACCGTGAATCTGCAACGCTTCGCGCGTAATCCACTCGGCGGACCGGCAGGCAAACAGTTTGACCAGGCTGGCCTCCATCTGTCCCTGGCCACTGTCCAACAGGGTGCCAACGCCATAGGTAAAGCAGCGGCTGACGGCGACCTGGGCCGCCATCTTTGCCAGCTTGGCCTGGGTCAGTTGATAGTCCCCCAGGTGGGCGCCAAACACTTTTCGATCCTGCGAGTAGCGCACAGCCGCTTTCAATGCAGCACGCATTACGCCCGAGGCCCGCGCCGCGGTCTGGATGCGCCCGCCGGTAAGACCCGCCATGGCCAGGTAGAACCCCCGCCCCTGGCCCTCTGGACCACCGATCAGGTTCGCTGCTGGCACGAAATAGTCCTCGAATACGAGGTCGTATGAATGCATGCCCCGGTAGCCGATGGTGGCGATGGCCTTACCTGTCAGGCGGCCGCTGGACTCCTGTTCGACACTGAACTCATGGTCTTCCGTGGCCGGTTTTTCCACCAGTAATGCGCTGAGCCCCTTGTGACCCAGCGACCGGTCTGGATTGGTGCGGGCAATAACAAACAGCAGCTGTGCCTTCCCGGCGAACGTGCACCAGCTCTTGGCGCCGTTGAGCAACCAGCCACCTTCCACGGGAGAGGCCTTGAGCGTAAGTCCTGCAACGTCAGAGCCATAATCCGGTTCGGTAATTGCAATACCACACAGTTTTTCCCCGAATGCGATCTGGGGTAGATAGTGGGATTTCTGCTCCTGGGTCCCGCCACTGAGCAGCGCCCGGGTGAGAATTTCGGGCCGGGTGATAAGACTGCCCGCAGCGGCCAGGGAAGCCTCGGACAAAGCCTC
>JBPCXM010000211.1:0-22600 GCA_051008535.1 Pseudomonadales bacterium
ATATTAAGGGTACACAACTGTTAAGGCTAGAGCCGGAGAGGGTGAAGTTTTATCGGTATGTGGTAGCAGAAATGCGCAAAGCCGATGTTGGTTTTACCAGCTCGGGATTTAACAGCCTGTATTTCTGGAGTGGTGTTCAGATGCCGGCACCCGTGGTCGTGCAACACGATTTGCGACTCTCTTCCGAGAAAGACCGCCGTGCTGTCATGCGTGGGCTAGCGGCGGCAAAGAATCCCCTGGTTTTACTGCGGCAGCCAGCCTATGGCATTAAGCCGCCAAAAATTGAGCTGACCGACTGGATTATATCTGAATTTGAGGTTTTTCGGCGTTACAACGGTTATCTGCTGATGAGGCGCAAATCAGTGTGAGTGTTGGCTGGCTGCGTCTTTGAGTTTTGCCTTGGTGCTGTCCCTGGTTTCCGTGCGTAAGAACTCGTTGACGAAATATAACTTTCGCCGCTTGCTCTCCTTGTAGTTGCGGGCCAGGTACTCGCCGATTATACCCAAGCCTATCAACTGTGCGCCTCCCAGAAACAGAACGACGACCAAAAGCGACGGATAACCGGGTATCGGGTTGCCGTAAATCAGCGTCGACAAAATGATATAGATACCGTAAGCGAAAGCGCCAAATGCTGTCACTAATCCTATATATGTTGCTAGTTTAAGTGGCGCATCGGAAAATGAGGTAATCCCTTCGAGAGCGAAATTCCACAGCCGCCAATAAGTCCATTTGCTTTCGCCACTCGCTCGCACTTCACGGCTGTACGGTACGGCTTTTTGCGGGAAGCCTATCCACGCATACAGACCCTTCATATAACGGTGGGTTTCGCGCAGTTCGCCCAGCGCATCGATGGCGCGGCGGCTCAGCAAACGAAAGTCGCCAGCGTCTCTCGGTATATCGATTTTACTCAAACGACTCATCACGCTGTAAAACCAGCTCGATGTGTGACGCTTAAGCCAGCTGTCGCCTGACCTGTCCTTGCGTTGCCCATAGACAACATCGTAGCCACGCTGCCACCAATGAATAAACTCAGTAATCAACTCCGGTGGGTCTTGCTCGTCGGCGTCAATAATCACCGCCGCATCGCCTCGGCAATAATCCAGGCCGGCAGAAATCGCGACTTCCTTGCCGAAGTTTCGACTCAGATCCAAGATACAAATTCGCCTGTCGTCCGCCATCAAGCGGTTCAGTACATCTTTACTTCCATCCGAGCTGCCGTCGTTGACGTAGACGATTTCAGTGTTTGTTGAAGATTCTGCAAGCACGTGGGAAAGTCGCTCGTGGAATGAGCTTAATCCGAGTTCCTCGTTGTATACGGGCACTATCAGCGAAATTGTGTCAGGCATTGTTTCGGCTTGTATTTTGTTTGCCGCTAAGCATATAGCACTGGGTCTACAACAAGCAATTACGACGAGTAGGCGATTGCTTGCTAAACCGTAAGTTTTGCGCTCAGCAATCGTTTTTCTTTTTACAGGCAGTGCGTTAGAGTTTGATACGCCCCGCCGGCGCGCTCATTGTTGCCACTTCAATCAAAGGAAAACGCTAACAACTTGGACAAACACATTTACGAACAAATGGCGGCAACCGAGGACCGGCATTGGTGGTTCGTCGCGCGCCGTAAGATTTTTTCCGAAGTGCTCAGCTTCAGCAAGCCTCTTCCGGCGCAACGCATTGTCGATATTGGCTGCGGTACCGGTGGCAACCTTAGCTTGTTGCGGCAGTTTGGTGAAGTTATGGGGCTGGAATTGAACCCGGATGCGGCGAACATGGCTGCCAGGCACGGCCAGGTTGTTCTCGGTGGTGAAACGCATTGGTGGCCTATTGCTGCCGATTCAGTTGATACGTTTACAGCTTTCGATGTGCTGGAACATATCTCTGACGACAAGACCGCCGCGTTGAATTTATTCGCTTCACTAAAGCCAGGCGGGCGTTTGGTACTGTCGGTACCTGCTTATCAGTGGCTGTGGAGCCAACACGATGATTCCTTGCACCATCAGCGTCGATACGTTTTGCCTAATATAGTAACATTAGCGACTTCGGTTGGTTTTTCTATTGAATACGTTTCCTATCATAACTGTATTCTTTTTCCGGTCTCTGTGATGTTGAGGATTATTTCCAGGTTTTCGGGTGGTCTTCTTGGGGTAGACGAAAACCGCGTGCCAATGCTGCCGATCAATCGACTATTGCAGGCAATTTACAGTTTTGAGCGGCACATTGTAAAAAGAAAGTGGCGCATGCCTTTTGGTTTGTCGGTTATTGCGGTGTTAAGAAAACCCGGCGCTACCGTGTAGTTTCATTAAGAATATTAGGTTATGCAGATGGGGTCAGCAGAAATTCCAGTAATCGGCCTGGTTTTACCGTGTTTTAACGAAGAAGACATACTGGCAACGACGGCCGCCACATTGCAAGAAGAGGTGGCAAAGTTAGTGACGGCCGGGTTGATCAGCCCGTTATCGAAAATCTATTTTGTTGACGACGGCAGCGACGATAAAACGTGGTCGGTGATCAGCAAGCTAATCGATCAACACGAAGCCATCGTCGGCATTAAGTTGACGCGCAATTATGGGCATCAATACGCGCTCTATGCCGGGTTGATGGAGGCCGAAGGCGATGCGCTGATTTCATTGGATGCGGACTTGCAAGACGATACCAGTGTGATTGAAGACATGGTGCGCGCATTTTCGAATGGCAGTGAAGTAGTTTTTGGCGTTCGTAGTAATAGAACGAATGATGGTCTTTTCAAGCGTTGGTCTGCAGAATCACATTATTGGCTATCCGATTTGATGGGCATCGATACCATTCGCAATCATGCCGATTATCGTTTAATGAGCCGCAAAGCCGTTAATTTGCTTGCCGACTACCGCGAGGCGAACCTGTATCTGCGTGGCGTTGTGCCACTGCTGGGTTTGGAGTCTAGTGAGGTTTACTACAAAAGAAACGCGCGTGCAGGTGGTGAATCGAAATACAGCTTAAGAAAGATGTTAAGTCTGTCGTTGAAAGGCATCACTTCTTTCTCAATTATGCCATTGCGTTGTATCACGCTAATGGGGGTGTTGGTATTTGGTATTTCCCTCGTACTTGGCGGCTGGGCGGTGCACGCTGCGATTTGGGGTGGTGGCGCCGTGCCCGGTTGGGCTTCCACCGTTGTGCCTATTTATCTACTTGGCGGTATGCAACTATTGGCCATTGGTATTGCCGGTGAATACATCGGCAAAACTTACATGGAAGTAAAGAATCGGCCCCGCTACCAAATCGAAAAAGTGAAGCGTGCGGACGACGCAACTGTTATTAGATGACGACGACATTTTCTGAACGCCAGTATGATTTAGCATATCCCGATGGTGTTGAATTCCATTGGTGGACAATGGCACGCAGTCACATAGTGGCCGATGTGATAGCCAAGCAGACGCTGGCGGGCTCGCCGGTCATTGAGGTGGGTTGCGGGAGAGGGGTAGCAGTAGAAAACCTGCGCGCATTGGGTATAGAAGCATCTGGTGTGGAACTTGCAGCTGTCGATCCTTTGTTAGCTGTTGCGCAATATGTAAAGACGTCTCTTGATGCCGTATCGATTCCTGAGCAAGATCGTGAACAGTACCGAACGTTACTACTGCTCGATGTCATAGAGCACATGCCCGAGCCTGTGGGTTTTGTCCAGACTTTGCTCGAGGCGTTCCCAAATGTATCGCTGCTTATTGTCACTGTACCGGCCGGGCAAGAGCTTTGGTCAAACTACGATGAGTTTTATGGCCACTATAGGCGTTATTCTTTACCCATGTTGAAACAGCTGGCAGACAATCTCAATTGGGAAATGGTCAAAGAGAGTTACTTCTTTCACGCGCTCTATCTGCCCGCGAGATTGTTGGCAATATTGGGTAAAAAGAGACAAACGAGGATTGCTGCACCGCAACGCTGGCAAAAATGGTGGCATAGAATGATGGCGTTAGTTATGAAAATTGAATACTTAATGCTGCCGAAATACGTTAAGGGTACCAGCGCCATCGCTTGCTATAAGCTAGCCGATCGCAAGGGTTAAACGTTGAATACTAATACCGAACACTACGTCAAGTTGGGCAACAAGCAGCAAATTCTCCGTTTCATCCTGGTAGGTGGAATGACTGCGGTTGTATACTATGGCGTGCTCTATACACTGGTAGAGTTCCTCGGCATGGCAGTCTTGTTCTCCAGCAGCGCAGCTTACATCGGCGCTATCATACTGAATTATAAGCTACACCATGCGTGGACCTTCGAAGCCAGAGTTTCTCATAACGTCGCAACTACTCGTTACCTTGTCATGTGCGTTATCGGATTCACGATCAACTATCTTGTTATGTTTTTCGGCCTAAGCGACGACCAAAGCAATTACTTGCTAGTGCAAACAGCAGCGGTAGTGTGTGTTGTCTCGTGGAACTTTGTTATGAGTTCATTGTGGGTCTATCGTCATTCTTAAACCCATGTCGCACCCTAGTCGAGACAATTAACTGTAATAACATTGTTAGCGCCACTGCGAATAAATTTAAGCGCTGCATCCGGCACGGCACCCAGATAGATTGAACGCTTCTCCGGTGGTTCGTAGGGTCCGCCGCGCAAGGCGCGATATTGCGCAAAGTGAGCCTCCATCGCGGCTTGCCGTTCTTTCCCTTTCGTGCCGGTAGTGATGCCGCCGTGAAATTGATGAAAACAGCCTTCGCCCAACAGCGTGATCAGTAATGTCTCGGGTAATTCAACTGCGCGCTTGTAGAAATCAAGATTCACCTGACCACCACCAGTTTCAGTGAAGCCTTCGTCGTAGCCGCCTAAGGCGTCGTAAGTCTGTTTTGACACGCAGACGCAGTTGCTTTCACCTATCGGCTTGAATACTCCACCGGAGCTGGTGCCGCTAAGACAGGAAATTTCAAACAAACGATAGCCGTCTTCGGGCCAGTTGATCGAAGCCAACAATTGCCGTTCGGTTTCATGGTTGTAGCCTTCCAGCATAGCCTCTTGTTGAACTTTTTCACCGAGATGGTAGCCCGGCACCGCAATTACCACATCCTTCGCTAACTGGGTGGCGGCGAGCATATAGTTCACTAGCCCCGGAGAAACCATGCGCGCGCCGTCAATAATAACGGCAACATAATCACCTCGCGCCTGCGCAGCGCCAAAATTGATGGCGTGAACAGGGGTTTTAGTCGCCTCCTCGCGCAGGAAATAACGGATGTTACCGGCAATTTCCGTGGCCGCCTGTTCGCCGAGGAGTTCGCTGGATGTGTTTTCAACCACCAGAACTTCATAATCCTCTTCGTCCACGTCGAGTTGGTAATCGGCGTGCAATGATCGAAGTGTATTTTTTGCCTGATCTCGCATTTTGTAAATAATGACCACGAAACTAATACGGGGTCTAGCCTCTGAGCTGGATTTTGGCAATGGGATTGAAGGCATCTGCGGACCGAATCGCGTCACTGGTTTAGGTGAGTTGGGTAGGTCTTTTTTTGTTGGCGTGTCCTGCGTCGCCGTCTCGACAATGCTAGGGTTTACCGAATCGGTGTCACTTTCACCGCGGCGCAGGCGCCTGATTGCTTTTCTGATCATAAATAATTCCTGACGTGCGATGCTACGACGCATACCCATGGCTGTTTGCCGAATGCCGGTTTAGAGCTGAACATGAACCACGCTGGTGTAATTGAAACGCTAAGCGTGTTTTATTGAATGGCGTGTATGCGAGCTATTAGGTACAGTATGCGCACCAATTGTGAGGCCAACGAGATTGATTATCAACCATCAATCGATAGCAGAAAGTTTGTGTACCGCGTGAAACTTTCAGTCTCCATTGTCACATTCGAGTCAGACCGGACATTGCTGGCCGCGACTTTCCAATCTTTGTTGAAGTCGGTAACGCGTGCCAGAGAGGCTTTGCCAGCCTTGCATGCGCAACTGTACGTTATTGAAAATGAAGTACACCATAGGCGCTGCTTACAACAGGTACAGCAGCTATTGCAGTCTGCGCAAAGCGATGTGTTTGCTGATGTTAAACTATCGACGAGCGAATCCAATGTAGGATTTGGCGGCGGGCATAACCACGCGATCAACGCACTTGACTCAGATATTCATCTGATTCTGAACCCCGATGTGGAGCTTGCTGACGATGCCATTTTGAATGCGTTGGAATTTTTTGAGTCAGCGCCAGAGGTTGGCTTGCTGAGTCCTCGAGCGGTCGATGCCAACAATTCCTACCTGTACTTATGCAAGCGCTATCCGGCGGTGTTCGATTTGTTCGTTAGAGGATTTGTGCCGCAACGCTGGCACCACCTTTTCAAAGAGCGCCTGTCCCGCTATGAAATGCGCGAATTAAATGTGCCGCAGGCGTCGGTCGCCGCAATCGAGATTGTCAGTGGTTGCTGTATGTTCGTGCGGACTCCGCTATTGCAGGCTGTTGGCGGCTTTAACGACAAGTACTTTTTGTACTTCGAAGACTTTGATTTGTCCCTGCGTATTGGGCAGCTTGCAGGATTGGCCTATGTTCCGTCGGTTAATATTATCCATTATGGTGGCGATGCCGCACGCAAAGGTTGGCGCCATATTCTGCTATTTGCCCGCTCCGCCCTCAGATTTTTCCAGGATCACGGATGGCGGTGGGTTTAGTCCTGACAACCGACTTTTGCTTGGCCGTAATGCTACAATATTGTGTCCAGAGAATGGAGCTCAATCATGAGTGCTGACCGCCTGATTATATTCGATACTACTTTGCGCGACGGCGAACAAAGCCCTGGCGCCAGCATGACCAAAGACGAGAAATTGCGGATCGCGAAGGCGCTCGAGCGTATGCGGGTCGACGTGATTGAGGCTGGTTTTGCCATCGCTAGTCCAGGCGATTTCGACGCGGTCAAATCGGTAGCCGAAACAGTCAAAGAGAGCACGGTTTGTAGCCTCGCGCGCGCCTCTCGGCGCGATATAGAAAGCGCGGCGGAGGCGTTAAAACCGGCGGCAGCGAAGCGCATTCATACGTTTATCGCGACCTCGCCGATCCATATGCAATATAAATTACAGCTTCGACCCGAGCAGGTGTTGGAGCAAGCCGTTGAAGCGGTAAATTGGGCGCGCAAATTCACCGATGACGTAGAGTTTTCCTGCGAAGACGCCAGTCGCACGGACATGGATTTTATGTGCCGGGTAGTAGAAGCCGTCATTGCAGCTGGCGCGACCACGGTGAATCTGCCCGATACTGTTGGCTATGGTGTGCCACACGAATACGGTGCGCATATTCTGCAGTTGATGGAGCGCGTGCCAAATTCTGACAAGGCCGTATTTTCGGTCCATTGCCACAACGACTTGGGTCTGGCCGTGGCCAATTCATTGGCGGCTGTGTTGAACGGCGCTCGTCAGGTGGAGTGTACTATTAATGGCTTGGGCGAGCGGGCAGGCAACGCGTCGCTAGAAGAAATTGTAATGACCGTGCGCACGCGGCCGGTCGAATATGGCGTGGAAACCAATATTGACACCACCCAAATTGTACCCACTTCACGCCTCGTTTCCAGCATTACTGGTTTTCCGGTGCAGCCCAACAAAGCCATTGTCGGCGCTAATGCGTTTGCACACGAAGCCGGCATCCATCAAGACGGCGTGCTGAAAAGACGCGAAACCTACGAAATTATGCGCGCCGAAGATGTGGGCTGGAGCGCCAACAAACTGGTGTTGGGCAAGCATTCGGGGCGCGCGGCAGTGAAAGCACGCTTGCACGATTTGGGCATCAGCTTCGAGGATAACGTCGCATTCAACGCCGCCTTCGAGCGCTTCAAAGTGCTGGCCGATAAAAAACATGAGATTTTCGATGAAGATCTGCAAGCCCTGGTAAGCGATGTATCACTGCCTGCCGTTGCGGAAAAATATGGCTTCGAGTCGCTGCATGCGGAATCTAGAACCGGACAACTGCCACGCGCCGAGCTGGTGATCACGGTTGATGGGGAAGCTCAAAGTGTTGCGGCCGACGGCGACGGTCCGGTCGACGCAGCGTTTAAAGCGTTGGAGAAAGTAGCCGACAGCGGTAGTACGCTGTTGTTATATTCGGTTAACGCCATCACCAGCGGCACCGATTCGCAAGGGGAGGTGACTGTGCGGCTAGAAAAAAATGGCACCATTGTTAATGGCTCCGGCGCCGACACCGATATTATCGTGGCATCGGTCAAGGCCTACCTGAATGCACTCAACATTTTGCAAGCCGGTGTAATGCGCGAGCATCCGCAACGCGAAGGCGTGTAAACAATATGGAAGCTACCCGGCGGCAGCATTACTTGTCAGCAATCGGTATCGACTGTTGGTTGCCACGGCAGCAATTACCTGGCGCCGCGCCTGGCTCTGTGTATGTTCGCAAATTGACAGAACAAGCCGCGGCGCTGCCAGAAACGCCGGCCAGCCAGACGGGGCGTGATTCGAATACGAATGATACAGACGCAGCACGGTCGTCCGCCGCACGATTGCAGCAGGAATTCACCGGCGCCGTGCCAGCAAAAACGACATCAGGGCGAATACCGCAGCAGCCACAAACGGCGGCTCAAGCTGACGCTACGTCCTTTCAACTCGCATTTTATGCCTGGGCGCCAGAATTATTGGTTGTCGATCAAGTGCAAGACGCACGTATGCAGCAACAGTTGATCAGCAATTTATTGTTTGCACTCGGCCACAGCAGCTTGCAACGTACACAGCCCGATTATTTCGACTGGCCGATACGAGGAGGCAGGCAAGCGCTAGCGTTGTCGCCGCACGAGATGGTGTTTGGCGTATTGCAGCGCGTGCTGGAGCAGCATAAGCCCAGAAACATGTTGCTAATGGGAGAACTCGCCGTGAAGCATGTGCTAGCCACAAAAGACAAGGATTTTGTTGCTGGTGTGTCGCCTGATAGCTCGCCGCTTTACCTGGGCGTTAGCATTGTGACTACCCATGCCAGCGCCGAGTTGTTGCATAATCCACAACTGAAAGCCGAAACCTGGCAGCATCTTCAATCCTTGCGGCTATAGTTTTTTAACGATGCAACTGCGCGCGTTGAAGCGGTCTGATGTGTCCACGCTGCTACAGATTGAAGAACAACTCAATGCGTTTCCATGGCGCGAGCAAAACTTTGTCGACAGCCTGCGCGCTGATCACTTGAGTCGTTGCCTTACAATTGACGATAACGTTGTGGGTTTCGCGATATTCAGTGTCGTCGCCACCGAAGCAACGTTGCTAAACCTTGGTGTGGCGACAAAGTACCATGGCCAGGGACTGGGCAAGCAGTTGCTGGAGTCAATGCTGGAATTGGTAAAAAACGAAGGGGCCGAAATATGTTTGCTGGAAGTGCGGCAGTCCAATGCTGTCGCGCAAGATTTGTACCACGCCTTGGGCTTTTACGAAGTCGGCCGTCGTGGCAACTACTATCCGGCTAAAAAGGGTAGGGAAGACGCGATATTAATGAATTTGCCCCTTGCCGAAATCACACATATGTAGAGGAGTTGAACATGCGCATATTACACACCATGTTGAGAGTCGCCGATCTGGAAAAATCGTTGCAGTTTTACACCGAGGTACTGGGTATGCGTTTACTGCGACGCAGTGACTTTTCGGAAGGTAAATTCACCCTAGCATTCGTAGGCTATGCCGACGAGTCGGAGCAGGCCGTTTTGGAACTAACCCACAACTGGGACACTAACCAATACGATCTCGGTAATGCCTACGGGCATATTGCGCTGAGTGCTGATGATATTTATAAAACCTGCGAAGACATTAAAGCGAAAGGTGGGGAGGTAGTACGAGAGGCGGGGCCGATGAAGCATGGCACCACGGTCATTGCATTTGTGAAGGATCCTGATGGGTATATGATTGAACTTATACAGGCGCGGTAGGATGCGTTGACTTTTACTCTCCTCCAATAACCCCTTCACGGCGCCTATCCACACCTCCTTCAAGGCGACCACTCGAGCGCTTAACAACAACACTGAGACCCGAATTTTCGCCGCGCGAACCATCGACCTCAAAGCCGTATTGTTCCAGGTTGGTGATGAGAGTTTCAGATCCGCTATTCGCTTCGACGCGGACGATGTCTCCTCTCGCTACCATATTGGGAAGATCAATGGCCTGTTGCGCCGTCAGGCCCCAATCAAGTACGCCAATGATAGACTTCGTTGTGTACGCAATGATGTTGTTGCCGCCAGGCGATCCGGTCGCCATAAGAAATTCGTCATTCTCATCGAGTATGATTGTGGGCGACATGGATGACCTCGGGCGTTTTTGCGGCCCGGGGGCGTTGGCGATCGGCGTCCCGTCTTCATCCACATATTTGAATGAGAAATCAGTGAGCTGATTGTTCAGGAACATTCCCCCAACCATACGCGTCGATCCAAATATACTTTCAACGCTAGCGGTCATCGATACGACATCACCGGATTTATCCACGATGACAAAGTGGGTCGTACCAGGCGTATCATCTGTGCCATCGACGCCGTTCATGCTTACCGATGAATTGGGTTCATACTTCCACGCGTTACCAGGCGTCAAGTCTTTCAAGGGGCTATCAGAAGAGAGGAGGCCAGCGCGTTCTGAAATGTAGTCGCGATTCAATAGCCCCTTGGTAGGAACACCTGTTTTATCAGCATCGGCAATGTAATGATCTCGGTCAGCGTACGCCAATCTTTGAACGTCTGCGTAAAGTGCCCAGTTCTTCCAATCATCGGCACCCGCTTTTGAAAACCCGCCATGCTCCTCCACAAGACCCATAATCATTCCGACAGCAACCCAGGAAGAGGCCGGTGGTGGTCCACATAACTTCATTTTCCGATACGGCGAGCACACCACAGATCGCTTAACGGGTCGGTATGCTTCTATATCGGCCGTCGTCATTGCCCCTGCGCGCGGTGATAGTCCGACGGCCTCAACAATCTGTTCTGCAATTGACCCCCTGTAGAATGACTCGGGATTGTCGGCAATCATATCAAGGGTCACAGCGTATTCCGGGTTGGTTAGAATATGGCCGGCCGGAAGAGCTTCACCTGTATCGTCAAAAAAATAGTTATACGCGTCCAGTGGCCCTTCTTCTAGCGTTGAGGGGATGTACGGACCAAATCGTTGTATCATCCCGTGGAGGCGCGGTGAGACTTCAAATCCGTCGGATGCAAGCTGGTGCGCCGATTCAAATAGCTCTTTCCATGGCAAACTACCGTGGTCCTTATGTGCCATCTCCAGCATCGCGACAACGCCGGGTACGCCTGTAGCCAAACCACTCGTCTTTGCTTCAATGAAGTTGTAAGTCTCGGTGTTATTTTTGAAGAACATGTCTTTTGTGGCGCTCGCTGGCGCCGTTTCCCTGCCGTCATAAACAGAGATGGACTTAGTCTGGGCTTCATAGTGAACCATGTAAGCACCGCCCGCTAGACCCGAACTCTGAGGCTCCACCAAGGTTAAAACCGCTTCAATTGCCACGGCGGCATCGACAGCCGACCCTCCTGCTCGCAACACCTCCAATCCCACACGCGTGGCATGTGGGTTGGCTGTCACCACCATTGATGAAGGTTCCAAGGGATCGCTCGATTGTTCGATCCCAGGGGCGCTACACCCCGTCGTGATCGCCGCAATTATGCAAGTCGCTAACAATGATTTATACGGCATTTCAATATTGCTCCGATCTCGAAGGAAATAAATGGTCGACAATTCGGGATACGATGGTCGCCATCATAAAAGCAGAACTTGTGAAAAATCCCGGCCCCCACAAAAACATGTTTGCGAAATGTACCCGTATTAGCAGGGGCGGCCGAAAACTCGACATTTCGACGTCTGCTCCGGCGAATTTAGTGTCTGCCCTTGAATAGGGCTGCAGGCGTCCGTCTTCAACAAGATGACGGATCCAGGAGGGCTGACTCGCACTCAGAATATCGCGGTCTACTTTACCGGTGGCATTAATCAGAACACGCACCATCTCATCGCCGTGGGCATGGCGAAGCGTATAGTTATCACCTTCACTTGACAGATCAGGTAAGCTGACACCGCGAATGACACGTAAGTGACCACTTTTGTGTAAAGCAAGCAGGCGTTCAGCGGTTGGAATTGGACAGGGTGCTGCGTAGCTTAAGAGCGCCGTTTCGACAGTTGTTCGATAACGAAATTCTTCTTTCGGGGACAACAATCTATCAGCGAATGCATCCCAAATATCGATTTGAGCATCATTAAACAGATCGACCAGAAAGTTATCCTGACCACCGGGTTTCGCCGCCTGGATGTCTCTTTCTAGAATCTCACCCGCGCGTGCATTGACCGCCTCGGCATTCTCACAACCGCTATAGGGAGAGGTTATGCTATCTGATTCTAGAGGGCAGTTATTGGCGGCCGCTTCATCTGAAATTGCGGTCGCGACATCGTTAAGAGTGACATCCCCCGGCTCCCCTAATGAGACTAGCCCTTCATAGGAGAAGAAGGTTCGGGATAAATTTTCAGGCGTACGACTTTGCATCTTTTTAAGCCGACCACTGCGGGAGCAAAGAACAGCGACTCTTTCGTTTCCGTTCGGCACGTAACAAAGCTCACCGTCATCACCGCGCTCAAATCGACACCCGGTGAGGTCTGAAAAGAGACGATTGACAATATCGTAAGCGCTTAAAGAAGCTCCGAGTATGTGGACTTCGGCGTCCATGGGCAATTCATCGAGTTCTTCACTGCCGATGTGGCTATTGAAATATTTCGCCGGGGAATTCGCGGCTGGCGCAACGCAAAGGTCGATGTTCTGACAGCGTCCCGTAGCCATGATGACAGCGTCAGCTTTCACCTCACCCAATGGCCAGGACAGGGTGACTTGATTGCTAGTATCTTCGACGATTTGGGTCACTTCTGCGGAGATGAGGTTGATCTCTACACCGTTTTCCAAAGCAGTTTTACGCGAGCTTTCAACAGAGTCTCGTAAAAATAGGCCATAGACTGAGCGTGGAAGATGTCCCTTCGGATCAAGATCAACATCAAGCACCGGGCGTTTTTCTAACCAATCCAAAAATGCGCGCTTGTTTTCCGGACCAAGGCACATAGTGTCAGTGGTATTGTTAATCAAATAGTCTGAGCATTCTTCCGGATCATAGGCGTAACCCGGCCCAAATTGTCCGCTTGCTTCAAACACAGTGATCTCGCGAACGGGGGTGCGCGAAATGAGTTGATGAAGGGCGCTCGTCCCAGTGAAACCGCAGCCTACAATAGCGATATGTGCAGGTTCTGATGTCAAAGGTAATTCTCCCAGAGATGCTCCAACAGGTGGCCCACCGTCAATAAAGCATTTGACGGCTTTCTAGCGGAGTGTTCTAACCCTTCCAAGTCTTTGGCATTGAGTAACTGACCACGTTTGATGACGGCAATCGGTTCTTTCAATACCGACACATCAGAAAGCGGGTTCTCCGCTACCATGACCAAGTCTGCTACTTTGCCTACTTCGATGCTGCCATAGCGGTCAAAAACCTTCAGCGACTTAGCTGCATTTTTTGTCGCACTAGCAAGTATATCCAGCGGGGACAGGCCTGCTTTAGCTAACAGAGACATCTCATCATGGGTTGATAATCCGGGAACCCCATAGAGTGCTCCATAGTCCGAACCCAAGACCAGATTTACTTTGTTCTCATAAAGTACTTGTACTATCTGGAGTAAGAAATCATTTTCATTTATGTTGTAATCACGTTGTGCATCATCTGCATTGATCCAACGTTTGCCTGCAGTATTGTCGGTGACGAACTTCATCAGCGGCGCCATGTATTCGGTAGGTAGTCCATCGACATAGTTTTGCTTCTTTATACCAATCTGAGTGAGTTGATCAAAAACCGCTAGCGTTGTGGTAACGGTCGCGTCGATTGTCTTTAGTTTACGGGCGACCTGGTAAAGTCGAGCTTTGTCAAACTGATAATTCAGTGGTCCATCAAACAGCTCCTCTACGTGTTCCAACGTAACCAGCGGAGTGGCAGCATTTCTATAGCCGTCCTTAATCGCATCGTATGGCACATGGCCTGCCACCGGTATTCCAAGTTGTGCGGCTTCATCGACAATAGCGTCGTAAACATCCGCGCGTAGACTCTCGTACACTTTGATAATATCCCAGCCTTCTCTGTTGTAACGTCGAACCAGCATTCGTGCCGTATCCGGATCGTCGACAACTTTATGTGCCAGCGGATCTGAGTGGTCTCGGCCGTTTAGAATGGGAGAAGCGGAAAAAAGATTGCTTCCCAACCATTTGCCATCTTCTAATTCCTTTTTCCATCGAAGGTGAAACGGATAACCACCCATATTTCGAACAGTCGTCACACCATAAGCTAGACTAAGCATTTGATGTTTTCTATCCCAGACGTGGGCATGCATGTCGAATAAACCTGGTAGCAAATATGCATCATTACCATCGACGCGTTTGGCATCAGAATCTATGGTTGTACCCGCCGGTAAGATATGTGCGATCAAGCCATCCTCAATAAGAATCTGTCGATTTCTCTGGACTGCTGCGCCATCCATTGTGACGATATGAATATTATCGATTGCAATTGGCCGAACATTCTCAACCGCTGGCAAATCGATTGGCGGCTCGACACGAACCAATATTATCAACGCGAAACAAACAACAGAAAGAATCAGCGCGACTAGCAGGAATAGCTTTGAGAGAGTTGCTAACAATTTGATACTTGTTTCCCCTAACTATAACTTCGGTATTTGCTATGCCACCTAAATCTTTAGGAACGGCATTCTATTTCGCATGTTTTTAGTCTTTTAAGCGAACTAGGGTGGATAGATAGCCTCCGCAGCGGAAGGCAGCACCTCGTCATGCACTTTCTCGCTTAGTGGCCGTGCAATTCTGCTGCGTTGGAAATGCCACCGGGAAACTGACATATCTCTATATTGTGACCGTCAGGATCGCTGATAAAAAACATCCTTACTCCGTCGAACTCCATTTCATTTTTAACTTCAACACCGCTAGATAACAGTGCTGTCTTCGCTTCCTCCAGGTTCCCAACCGAAAAGGCCAGGGTGGAAATGTTCTCTGGCACTTCCACAACCAGCCCCGTCAATTGTATTAATTCTATCGTCAACCCCATAGGTGTGACAACGCCGCTTGAGAATCCGATTCCATCTGGAAGCTCTGTTTCAAAGATTACTTGCAATCCAAGGATATTTTGATAGAAAGCAGTAGATCGTTTTATCTCTCTGACATTCAATGCGACGTGTGAGAATTGTTTAATGCCTAGTAGTGCCATAATGAACCTCTTTCGATAGTCGTTAATTAGTGCCCGGCGCGGTAGAGGAATTCATACTTAAGGGAATGAGCCGGATCGGCTGAACATTGATGCAAGACCGGCGCATTGCAGAGAAACCGAACACATCGCTCAGGGAGTTGTTCGGTTATCGACAAAGCGCGATCTGATTTGGCGTTAATCATTGCCATAGTCTTTTTTTTTGTATTCACACAAATCCTCAATTACGCAAGCGCTGCATCGGGGTTTACGCGCCACACAGATATAGCGGCCGTGTAAAATCAACCAGTGGTGCGCGTCTTTTTTGAATTCATGCGGCACGAATTTTAGAAGCTTTTTCTCGACTTCAACAACGTTTTTGCCAGGCGCTATTCCAGTTCGGTTCGACAAGCGGAAGATATGCGTATCGACCGCAATCGTCGCCTCGCCAAACGCAGTGTTTAAAACCACATTGGCCGTCTTGCGTCCGACGCCGGGCAAGGCCTCCAATGCCTCGCGCGTTGTTGGTACTTGCGACTCGTGTTTGTCTATCAGGATTTCACAGGCGGCGATAACGTTCTTCGCTTTATTATTGTACAAGCCGATGGTCTTGATATATGTCTTTAGGCCGTTAGCCCCGAGCTTTAAAATGGCCTCAGGCGTATTCGCAACTTTAAACAGTTTGCTTGTTGCCTTGTTAACGCTAACGTCGGTCGCTTGCGCCGATAGCGTTACCGCCACCAACAATTCAAACGGCGAGTCGAAGTGCAACTCCGTAGTGGGCTGTGGATTCTCGGTCTGCAGGCGTTGAAAAATTTCGTAACGTTTTTGTTTGTTCATTTAGTGTAGCGAACTCGCGTTTAACGAATTGTTCCCGTTACTCGCACACGCTTACTACCCGCCACCGGTTTAGCCTTGAGCGCGTCGGCACGCGCTTGCAGCTGCGCGTCAATCACGTTCTTAATTGCGATCAATAAGCCGGTAAAAATAAATGCCCCTGGTGGAACGATGGCGAGTAAGAAACCTGGGTAATCAGAAAAAAGTGTAACCTTCCAGCTCTCCGCCCCGGATCCGAACAGTAAATGCATATCCGCGAATACCGCGCCGGTGCCAATAATCTCGCGCATTGCGCCGAGTGCTGCCAGCACCAGCGCGAAGCCCGCGCCCATAATAAATCCGTCGTAGACGGAGGGCAGCACCTCGTTTTTGCAAGCGAACGCGTCTGCGCGGCCGAGGATGGCGCAGTTAGTGACGATCAGTGGAATGAAAATACCCAAAATTTGGTATAGCTCGAAGGCATACGCTTGCATCAACAACTTAATGCAGGTTACCGAGGAGGCGATAATCATCACGAAAGCCGGTAAGCGAATGGCTTCAGATACAACGTTGCGCACAAGAGATACTGCCGTGTTCGAGCATACCAGTACAAAGATTGTTGCCAGCCCCAAACCCAGTGCGTTGACTACCGAGCCACTAACGGCCAATAACGGGCATAGACCCAGCAGTTGCACCAACGCGGGGTTGTTTTTCCATAAACCGTTGGCGGAAAGTTCTTTGTAGCTGACTTCATTCGCCATCGTTTGTTTTCTCTACAGCAGTGATTGCAGTTCGTGCGTGCGCCAATAATTCTTCATTATGCAGGCGATAGTACTCCAAAGTCTGGTAAACCGCCTTCGTGACCGCGCGCGGTGTGATCGTTGCACCTGTAAACTGGTTGAACACGCCCTTATCTTTGGTCACCTTCCAGCGCGCTGGTTCTGGGTCTCCTAGTGAACGACTATTAAAGCCCAGTATCCAATCGGATTTTCTAAGGTCAACCTTATCGCCCAGTCCCGGTGTCTCTTCGTGCTGCACCGTGCGCACACCGGCGATACTGCCGTCGGCATTCACACCCACCAGCAATTCAATAGCTCCGCTGTAGCCGTCCGGTGCCACGCTGGGAAACACGAAGGCAACGGGGTTCGCGTCTTGCAGGGCGATAAAAATTTTCCCCTCGGCGGCCAGGTTGAGTAAATCGCTGTCTGTGATCGGTAAGGTGGTATCGAGCATGGCGTTGTTGTGGCGCCTGGCCGGTACAATTTCCAACAGGGCCCGCTCGCGCGCTGCACGTATTTGCTCGGCGATGCGGTCCTTGGTGCCCAAATGCGTTGCGGCAATAACGCCGGTCGCCACAACGGCAAATACGCCTAGCAGTAAACTATTGCGGCTAATCGCTTGGCCAATCATTTGCGCGCGCTCCTGTCGTGCCCATAAGTGCGCGGCTGGGTATAGTAGTCGATTAGTGGTGCTGCGAAGTTCATCAGTAATACCGCGAAAGCGACCGCGTCGGGGTAGTCGCCGTAGTTACGGATCAGGAACATCAACACGCCGACGCTGGCGCCGTAAATCAGGCGGCCGCGATTACTGACCGCCGAACTTACGGGGTCGGTGACGATGAAAAACGCGCCCAGCATGGTCGCGCCAGTAAACAAGTGAAACAATGGCGAGCCTTTGCTGGCGGCACTGCCGCCGTCGTAGAACAGTGCTGCCATTAGCGTGAGGGCAATCAACATGCTAATGGGCGCGTGCCAGGTAAAGATTCGTTTATAGAGTAGGAACAAGCCGCCGCCCAAGAATGCAACGTTGACCCATTCCCAGCCTCGACCACCGAAGGCGCCGAACTGCGGTTCACTGCCCCATAATTCGCTAACGAGTTGGGTGTTGTTCTGCTTAAAAACATCTAACGGTGTTGCCATGGTGAAGGCATCTATCGATTGCGAAGTAAACCACGGAAAGCTTGCATATAGCGCATCCAGTGGGCCGAGTAGCGCGGCCTGGTTGGCAACGCTACCGGAGGGCGCGGCCCAGCGTGTCATTTCGATGGGAAAGGAAATCAGCAATACCACGTAGCCAACCATGGCCGGATTAAACGGGTTATAACCCATGCCGCCGTAGAGGTGTTTGGCAATGATAATCGCCACGGCAACGCCCACCAATAGCAACCACCAGGGTGCATAAGGGGGTATTGATATCGCCAACAAAAAAGCAGTGACCAGCGCGCTGTAATCGCGTAAATAAAAACCGACCGGGCGCTTGCGGAGTTTAAGCACCAGCGCTTCCGTACCGGCGGCAACCAGACTAGCCCATATAATATTAATAACCGTGCCCCAACCAAAAAACCAGGTTAAGGTGGCGACACCGGGTAGCGTTGCCAATAGCACCAGACGCATGATTGCCCCTGTGTCTTGTTTGACGCTTAGGTGCGGTGATGTGATGGGTGACTGTTGCATTGTGCTAATGACGCTGACTCTGGAAATCATCCAGAGCCTGTTGTGCCTGTTGGCGCTTTTCTTCTAGTTTACCTAGTGACCCTTCCAACAAAGCGATTTTATCCGAGCCTTCGATTTTCGCCTGTTCCAGTTTTTCTCTGGTATTGCCCACTCTCTTGTCGGCGCTGGCCAGCAACTTTTGCAGCTGTGCTAGCTTATCTTCCGGCACAGCAGCGGCTTGCGCCCGTTTAGCCTGAGCGCGTTCTATGGCTGCTTGCACGGGGTCGTCGCTAGCTGCGGTGGTTTCTTTTTTGGCTTTGGCGCGCGCAACCGCCGCCTGAATTTCCGCCTGCTTGGGATCCTGTGCACTGTTTGCCGCGGCAGTTTTTCTGGCAGCTTCCTTGCGTGCCTTGCGTTTGGCTTGTTTTTCCTGCTCCAGTTTTTCCAATCGGGCCTCGCGCGCTTCAAAACGTTCGCGCGCCTGCTCAGATTTTATGTGCTCGAGGTCGCGGTGGCGTATTTCGGCTTTGGATGCGCGATAATATTGTACTAGAGGGATGTTGCTTGGACATACATAAGAACAGGCGCCGCATTCGATGCAATCGGCCAGATGATGCTCTTCCAGTTTTTCGTACTCTTTGGCGCGAGCGAACCAGTATAGCTGCTGTGGCAGCAAGCTTGCCGGGCAGGCCTCTGCACAAAGGCCGCAACGAATGCAGGCCTGCGCGAGTTGAGAAGTGGGAAATTCTTGTTCCGTGGTTGCTAAAATACAGTTGGTAGTTTTGACTACAGGCACATCCGCCGACGGCATCATAAAACCCATCATCGGACCACCCATCACCAAGCGTGACATCTCGTCGCGCCGCCAGTCACATTTCTCCAACAGGAAACGCATCGGAGTTCCTAACAGAGTTTCCATGTTGCATGGTCGTTCTACAGCCTTGCCGGTGATTGTAGTGATGCGAGAAATGAGGGGCTCGCCGTGCTCCACGGCCCGCGTGACAGCATAAGTGGTGCCGATGTTGTGACAGACGATGCCAATATCGGCGGGCAGTCCACCGCTGGGTACCTCCTTGCTGGTGAGAATTTCAATCAGTTGTTTTTCCCCACCCGAGGGGTACTTGGTTGGAAACTCTACGATTTCTATTGCGGTTCCTTCCGCAGCCTTGCGCAAGGCTGCTGTAGCGTCGGGTTTATTGTCCTCCACGCCAACCAGGATTTCCTGAGGTGCCACCAGGTAAGCAAGTATTTCTATTCCGCGTACGATATCCGCGGCGCGTTCACGCATCAATACATGGTCGGCTGTGATATATGGCTCACATTCTGTGCCGTTGATAATCAAGGTTGTGATGGGTTTGCCCGGCGGTGGGTTCAGCTTGACCGCCGTTGGGAAACCAGCCCCACCCAGGCCAGCAATACCGGCGTCGCGTATCAACTGCAGTAATTCTTGTTTACCGCAACTGCGATAGTCGGCAAGACCTTGGTGTTCTATCCATCGATCTTTGCCGTCGGTCTGCAATGTTATACAAGGTGCCGTCATACCGGAACTGTGGGCAATTAGCTGATCATCAATGGCTGCAATTGTGCCCGAACTGGGGGCGTGTATCGGCGCACTAATGAAGCCGTTGGCTTCGGCAACGGGCTGGCCTTTTAAAACCTGGCCACCCACCCGCACAATTGCTTTAGCCGGTGCTCCTACCGTTTGAGATAACGGTAATACCAGATACTCGGGAATGCCGGCTGCTGTAATCTGGCTCGACAGTGATTGCGTCTTGTTTTCCGGAGGGTGTACGCCGCCGTGAATATCGAATACGCGGCGCGTCATGCGGCTTCTCCGTGTCCGCGGTCAGTGGCAATGAGCTGCGCCGTTGGTGTGCTGGGCGGCAATTGCCACGACCAGGTCTGCACGGTTGTTTCCTCGGGAAGCATGTCGATGCAGTCCACTGGGCATGGCTCCACGCACAAATCGCAACCGGTGCATTCGCTGACGATGACCGTGTGCATTAGCTTGGCGGCACCGAGAATCGCGTCGACTGGGCAGGCTTGAATGCACTTCGTACAGCCAATGCATTCGTCTTCGCGAATATAGGCGATTGTTTTCACGTTCTCTTCGCCGTGCTCGGCGTCCAGCGGGACGACCTCTACGTCTAACAGATCGGCTAAAGCTTGAATGCCGGCTTCGCCACCGGGTGGACACTTGTTGATGGAATCGCCGTTAGTAATTGCCTCGGCGTAGGGTTTGCATCCGGGATAACCACACTGGCCGCATTGCGTTTGCGGCAACACAGCATTGATTTGATCGACGAGGGGATTGCCCTCCACCGCAAACTTAATCGATGCAAAGCCAAGTAGCGCACCGAACGCCGCGCACAATACCAGCAGCACGATAACCGCAGCGAAAAAGGGATATTGCGCCGCCCATTCCAACAGCTGAATCAAACTAAACAAGACCGGCAAAGCCCATAAACGCCAGCGACATCAAGCCTGCGGTGATCATGCCAATGGCAGCACCTTTGAAGGGTGCGGGAACGTCAGCTACATTGAGGCGTTCGCGCATGGCGGCGAACAGTATTAACACCAACGAAAAACCCACTGCAGCGCCGAAGCCAAACAGCGCAGAGTGAATAAAATCGTGCTGCTTGTTGATGTTTAGCAGCGCTACGCCGAGTACAGCGCAATTTGTGGTGATCAACGGCAGGAACACACCCAGCACACGGTGCAGTAGCGGGCTGGTTTTACGGACAACCATCTCTGTGAATTGCACCACTACGGCAATAACGACGATAAACGCGATGATATCCAAATACTCCAGCCCCAGCGGCTGCAGTAGATAGGCGAACGTGAGATAGCTACAGATTGACGACAAGGTCAGCACAAAAATGGTAGCCGCCGACATGCCGATAGCGGTTTCCAGCTTGTTTGACACGCCCATAAACGGGCACAAGCCGAGAAATTGCACCAGCACGAAGTTATTGACCAATATGGCGCCGATTAACAGCGACAGATATTCCACGTTAGAAACCAATGATTATTTAAAAGATCGCCTATCGGCGGTTGGCGGATTAGCAACGGATGCCCGGCTGTTCACCAATGTTAATGAGTGGTTGTTGAACAATCAATAAACATAACTTTCTATTAATATGCAAAAATGTACTAACTGACTCGCATACCAATACGCGCGCCAGGCTCGGTGGCCTTACTACCATCGGGCTCGACCAACCAGACTTCTTCTTCGCCTTCTCCTGCGGCCGCCAACACCATGCCTTCCGACACCCCGAATCGCATTTTTCGAGGTTTTAGATTCGTTACAACGACTACAAATTTACCAACCAGTTCGGCTGCCTGATACGCAGACTTAATGCCGGAGAAAACCGTGCGAGTGTGGTCGCCCACATCCAGCGTGAGCTGCAATAATTTATCAGCGCCTTCGACGTCGCTCGCTGCGGTGACACGCGCCACGCGCAAATCAATTTTCAGGAAATCGTCGATCGTTATCTCATTGCTGCTTTCCGCTTCGGTTTTTGACTCAGTTTTCGCAATAACCGCCTTTTTGCTATCGGCTTCTTTGCTTTCTTCGACCATGGCGGTTATTTGTGCCTCTTCAATGCGGGTAATGAGCGGTTTAAATTTGTTAACCTTGTGGGCGAGCAGGATGTCGCCTTGCACCGGCCAGCGTAGCGGCAGGTTTAAAAACGCTTCGGCTTTTTCCGCGGTAGCCGGCAGAATGGGTTGCAAGTAAGTTATCAGGTAGCGAAACAGGTTGATGCCTACCGAACACACCTCATGTACGGTCTGCTGCTGATCTTCCTGTTTGGCCAACTCCCAGGGTTTGTGCGCGTCAATGTACTGATTGGCTTGGTCGGCAAGTTGCATAATCTGGCGTACCGCTTTGCTGAATTCGCGCGCCTCATAGAGCTCGGCAACATCTTCACCGCTAGCGATGAAATGCCGCATTAATTCGGGTTCACTGCATTCCGGCGAAAGTTGCCCGCCAAAACGTTTGCCAATAAATCCGGCGCAGCGGCTGGCGATGTTAACGACTTTGCCAACCAGATCAGAGTTTACCCGTTGCTGGAAATCTTCAAGGTTTAAGTCGATATCGTCAACGGCGGCGGTTAGTTTTGCGGCATAGTAGTAGCGCAGGTAATCGGCACTCAGATGATTGAGATAAGT